>JBIKKD010000239.1:0-2780 GCA_044360565.1 Kapaibacterium sp. (SeqCode) | reverse complement strand
GCAGTCAATCGCTTGGGTGGTGGTTCCGGACCATTCACATTGAATGACAAAACAGAAGGTTTGCGATTCTTCCATCCAACAGAGTTCTTGGATTGGTTATATGCAAAAGTAGAATATCGCAATCAATCAACTTTCCCATTTGGTTTGAGTGCACAGTTCTCCAATCAAATTTTCTTGGGAAGATTATATCTACCTCTACTTGGACAATGGTTGTACTTGGATGCTCGTTATTCAATTCCTTTGAGAAGTGAATCGAGACCATTTGATCAGTCCGTGTTCATGGTATCACCTGTATTGCGACTCAATATCTAAGTTGTAATTACGAAAACAGTTTTCCCCCTGTGCAGGTGCTTCTTGTCAGGGGGTTTCTTTTGCAAGTACATTTCGATTTATGAAAATATTTAGTTTCATCATATCATCCTTCCTTTTGTTTTCCGCCTATAATATTCAGGCGCAAACAGATTCGGTAAAAGCCCAAGCAAAGCAAGCCGCTGAATCGGCTCGTTTAAAAATGGGTCAGGGAAATGTGCGAATGGCAATTCAGAATATTGATGTCACTCGTTTTCCTGAAGTCAAGTTAATCGTTGAAGCAGTAAAAGCCGATGGGACTGTATTGGATACTTTGAATCCCAAGGAATTCTCCGTAGTAGAAAATGGGGTTACAAAGAGAGTGATTTCCATTGAAAAGATTTCAGTCAAAGAAAGCATACCTATTGATTTTGTATTTGTTCTTGATGTCACTGCAACGATGGGATCATATATAAATGCCATCAGAAACAATATCGAAAAATTCGTGGGTACTGTCACGGCAAAAGGCATTGATTATAGAGTCGGTTTAGTACTTTTCTCAGATGTTGTTGAAAAGGTATATAATCCCACTGATAATGTGAAGGATTTCAATAAATGGCTGACGGGAGTCTATGCAACCGGCGGTGGTGATGATAAAGAAAATGCACTTGAAGCATTATCTGACATGTCCAAAATGAAATTCAGACAAGCCGCAAATAAAATAGCTATCATTATTACAGATGCACCATATCATCAAAAAGGTGAAAGAGGACAGGGGCGAACAATGCAATCAACTGAGTCAATCATTCAAACGATGAAAGACAATTCAATTCGTTTGTTCTCGATTGTTCCTCCGGTATTGCAGGATTATCGCACCATTACAGAAGGTACTCGTGGCTCGATGTTCGACATTTCCAGACCATTTGCCACTATTCTTGATGATTATTCAACGCAATTGACCAATCTTTTCGCCATAACATATCGTTCTGACAAAACAGCAATCCCAGATTCACTCAGTGTCGGAATCATCGATGAACAAAAAAGAGAAATTGTCAAAAAGATCATTCCAATTGTCGAATTGGGAAGAAAATTGATCATTGAGAACTTGCTCTTTCAAACGAATAGTTCAACGCTTCCGGATTCAGTCTATGAATTGGAATTATTAAAAGAATTCCTCATGAATCGACCCAAAGTTTCCGTTCGTATTGAAGGACACACCGATTCTAGAGGAAGTAAAGTTTTGAATAGAAAATTATCGGTATTAAGAGCTGAAGCGGTGAGACAATATCTCATAAAAAAGGGTGTTGATCAAAGTAGACTTGAATCTGCCGGCTTAGGAGATTCAAAGCCAATCGCAAGCAATGCAACAGATTTTGGCAGAAGGCTCAATCGAAGAACAGAAGTCATCATAATCGGGAAATAAAGATGCCGCGGTTGAATGAGGATCTGTTCCAACCGGTGACAATTCCAAATGCCGCAATGGATGAACATATCAAGGTGTTCATTACATATCAGATGAAACATTATGCAAAGGAAACTGTGAAGACCTATTCAAAGGCACTTCAAAGTTTCCTTTCTTTTATTCTGATTGATCGAAATTTCAAGTTCAGACTCCCTGATATTGAGCGATATGCTGCTTATCTTGGTAAAAAAAAACAATTGAGACCAGCAACAGTTTCAACCTATCTCACCGCGCTTCGTAGATTTTGTCAGTATCTGGTTGAATGTAAAGAATTACCAAGAAATCCTGCAAAGCGAATTAAAGGAACAAGTAATTCCAAGAAACTTCCTGCATATTTCACGCAAGATGAATTAGAGAGTTTACTATATCTCGGAAAAGAACCAACAGTGACTGAACTCCGTGATACCTTAATTATGCATCTACTCCTTTCTTGTTTTTTGACCGAGAAAGAAATACATGAAGCTCAGGTGAAGGATATCTCGGAGAATGGAAAATTTATACTGAAAAATGGCAATTCAGTTTGTCTTCCAAAAAGCGTCATTAACACAATGCAATCCTATGTAAAAATGCGTTTTGATGAGGTGATTCCAGATCCAGAAATCCCATTGTTTGAAAGCAATAGCAATAGAACTAAAGGACAAGCCATGAGCATGCGTGGCATTCGTAATGCAATACATCAAAGAATATCAAAAGTCACAAATTCACAACAAAGGAGAGTATTGCTGTCTGCATATACTTTGCGTCATACAGGAGGTTGCCTGCTTGCAATCGCGGGTTTTGATGAAGACCAAATCATGCAGAGAATGCGACTCAAATGGAAGTCAACTGCAATGCAATATGTATATCTCAAACAAGAAGCCATTGCCGCGGGATTGGAACAAAGCATCCATCTCATTGAATGAGCTCTCATGGACTACGCGCGAGTATATCGGAGACGGGAATGACTCTCATTTTTATCTTTGCTTTATTCAATGCACAGTATGCAGATATATGATCAGGGAGATATTGGGAAATAGTGGGTAATAATACA
>JBIKKD010000238.1:0-2788 GCA_044360565.1 Kapaibacterium sp. (SeqCode) | reverse complement strand
AACACTCTTCGGTATTTTCTTTGGAAGATGAAGATATTCGAAATGTGATTGGGAAAAGAAATCCACAATCACATAAATACAATTATGGCAGAGTATTGATCATTGCGGGTTCACGGGATATGTCCGGTGCGCCTGCATTAAGTGCGATGTCTGCATTTCGAATGGGTGTGGGTCTCGTTGAAATCATGACACCTATCATGCATCCCGCATTGCCACCTGAATCTCTTCTATCCTTGATTCCAATGGATGAAGATGGTGGATTGAATATTGAGTCATTGATGAAGAAAGTACATGAGTCACTTCCTAAAACCAATGCGATTGTCTGTGGTCCTGGACTTGGTTTACGCGCGGGACAGCAAATCTTAAGTGAATTATTGAAGTTGAATCTATCGATTCCCGTGATTCTCGATGCTGATGCAATTCCAAATGAAATAATGAGTTTGCCTCAAAATTGGGTACTCACTCCGCATGCCGGTGAATGCTCGCGAATGACGGGAATTGAGAGAATAGAAATCGAGAAAAATCCACTAAGGAATGTCATGCAAATCGCCAAAGAAATGCAATGCATCGTGCATCTGAAAAGTGTTCCGGCATGCACTTCCGATGGAACAAAAACATATCTCACAGGAACAGGAAATCCGGGTATGGCAACCGCCGGTTCTGGTGATATATTAAGTGGCATGATTGGGTCATTATTGTCAAGAGGAATTGCTCCACTTGAAGCAACCGCATTATCAGCGATGCTTCATGGAGAAGCAGGTGATTTTGCGGCATCTGTTTTTGGTGAAGAATCGATGTCAGCAAGTGATATCATAGCTTCCATTCCGCATGTGATGGATCGCACATTGATGGACTCATGGGAAGAACAAGAATGAATATGCTGATTGATATAGCATTGTCGCCACTTGAAGCCACGATGAATGATGTGATATTACAGAGTGCTGTCCGCCAAGCCGGACTGGATGCTGATTCCGTGACATCGTGGGCAATAAGAAAAAGGTCCGTAGATGCTCGCTCTAGGCATCCCAAGATCATGCTTACGGTGGAAGTATTCGTGAATGAAGAAGCTCCAAAAATACCTTTGATTTCCGAAGGTTTTTGTGATGTGTCAAAAGGGAAAAGAGTCGTCATAGTCGGAGCAGGTCCTGCCGGATATTTCGCGGGACTGGAATGTCTGTTACAAGGTCTGAAGCCGATTATTATCGAGCGTGGAAAAGATGCGCGCGCAAGAAGAAGAGATCTTCGAGCGATTCAGCAATTCGGCATCGTAAACCCGGATTCCAATTATTGTTTTGGTGAAGGTGGAGCCGGCACATATTCCGACGGGAAATTATGGACGAATTCCAAGAAGCGCGGTGATATTCGTAAAGTATTGCAATTGCTTGTCGAGCATGGCGCGCATGAGCGCATTTTGATTGATACGCATGCACATATTGGATCGAATAAATTGCCCGGTATCATTCAATCCATTAGAGAAACCATTGAGAAATTTGGCGGTGAAATTCACTTCGAATCTCGCGTCAGTGGATTTCTCATGAACAATGATCGCATGCTTGGAGTGTCATGCGCTAATGGTAGTGAATTCAAGGGTGACGCCGTTATTCTTGCCACAGGACATTCCGCAAGAGACATCTTCACAATGCTTCTTGATGCGGGAATACATATAGAATCCAAGCCATTTGCCATTGGAGTAAGGGCAGAACATCCTCAGTCATATATCGATGAAATTCGTTATAAACAAAATCCAAGAGATCCACTTCTTCCCGCATCATCGTATAAACTCGTCGAACAAGTCCATGGCAGAGGCGTTTTTTCATTCTGCATGTGTCCCGGTGGACTCATCGTTCCCGCCGCAACTGCGCCCGGTGAAATTGTGGTGAATGGTATGTCGATGTCACGACGAGATTCACCATTCGCAAATTCTGGAATTGTCGTGGCCATAGAACAAGAAGATTTGAAAGAGTATTCAAAATATGGACCACTCGCAGGTATGCATTTGCAAGCTGATATCGAGCAAAAAGTGTTTGGTATTGGCGATGGATCTCAAATGGCGCCAGCCCAAAGATTGAAGGATTTTCTGAAAGGGAAGGTGAGTCAATCAATTCCCAAAAGTTCCTATATCCCCGGCTTATATTCAGCAGATCTTGCTTCGCTGTTTCCTACACATATTTCAGATCGTTTGAAGAATGGCTTTCGGGCTTTCGACAAAAGCATGCGTGGTTATGTGCATGAAGATGCAGTCATTGTGGCGACAGAATCCAGAACGAGTTCTCCCGTTCGTATCCCGCGTGACCCCATCAGCCGTGAGCATGCAAGCGTGAAAGGATGTTATCCATGCGGTGAGGGAGCAGGTTATGCAGGTGGCATCGTGAGTGCGGCGATGGATGGACAAAATACAGTAAAGGCCGTGGCGCATGCTTTGGGAGTGCATCAATGAGACCAAATCCCGATTTCGGCATCTATCTACATATTCCATTCTGCGAAAAGAAATGCGTGTATTGCGATTTTTATTCCCTTGAAAATATGGAGCATAAAGATGTATTTGTCTCCATACTCAAGAAAGAAATTGCAGAGGGAGCAAAGAAATATCAGGAACATCTGCGACCTGCAACTAGTGTGTTCTTTGGTGGTGGGACTCCATCATTATTGACTCCCGAACAAATAGCTTCCATTATGGAACAAGTAAGAACGAATCTTCCCATTCATCCCGATGCGGAAATCACGATGGAATGCAATCCGGGAACAATCACGAGAGAGTCACTTGAAGGATACCAGAAAGCGGGAATCA
>JBIKKD010000237.1:0-2795 GCA_044360565.1 Kapaibacterium sp. (SeqCode) | reverse complement strand
CAGGTTCACTTGTTTCACCCTCAATACGATAAGCCACGGCATAGGAGCGATCCGATTTGAGTGATGTGATGGTGAGGCGACCAAGATTCTCATCGAATTGATATGCTCTTTGATCGAGCTTAAGAAATTTTCCTCTTTCAGTAAATCCGGCAACAGGTGGAATGGCTATATATGATTTGGGATAAAATTGCGCGATTGCACCTACTCGATTGATCGGAGAGAGCGTGTCGATTGCAATACCCTCAGCTGCTTGCGCGGCCAATTGCACATCCACTGTTGATTCATATACCTCCAGCAATTTCACGCGATTTCTTCTGGATTCAGGTGTATTCTGCAAAAGGGGAATCTGTGCTTTGTAATAATTGTCCCAAATTCCAAAATATGCAGTATCCAAAAAGAAGTTCTTTTTGTCATAATCATAGGCATTCATGCGGAATGGTTGACGCATTGTGCCACCGCCAGATACATTTACTCTGCGAGATTCGCCTCTTCTTTGTGAAGCGATTGTCTTTAAGTAAAGCGGACCGAATTGAAAATCCGTACGAATACCGAATAATGCCTGACTTCCACCAATGAGCGTTGAAGGAATGGGGAATTGCACATTACCAACTTCCACTCTTTTGAATATATCATCTTCATTACCGGAAAAACCAATATTGAAACGATTGTTCAAATCAAATTGCTGACGCGTATTCCAATCCACTCCGAGGCGTAATTTGTCACCAATTCTTCCTGTTACATTTAGATTGATGTCTTGCGTGAAGAATGGTCCTGACTGTGTTTGACCGAATGGCGAAGCTGTACCCATCTTTTGTGAATCCCATTGCCAACCGGCTCGGACATTCACATCACCGGCTACATTGATGCTGATTTCCGGTTTTCCAAAAATACTGAGAAGCGGATTTGGAGGAATGGGTATCGATAATCCGGTTGCTTGACTGAGCACACTTGCAATATCAGATGATGACATTGCTTTTTTGAGATCATATTGTCTGACAAGAGAATCCCATAAACGACCGCGTTCTTTCTCTCTTCTCAATACAAGATAATCATCCATTGGTATGATATTTCCACTCGTTGTGGGTATATCATTGAAAGTTTCAGATTTTCTAACTTCAGAAAGTGTGGAATCAAATTGCAATGCAATGGAATATCCGGGAGGAAGTGGATTCTTGCGATACTGATCCTTCCCATATTCACCGCGATATTGTCTTTTGGGTGAAAAAATACCCGAAAGTGGCAATGGGGAAGTAGAAGTGGAGTCTTGTGAAATGAGCTCATCTTGTTCATCTGTTATGGGGTGACCCATCATCATCGAAGCGCGAACATAAGCGAGTAGAAGATCGCTATGCTCAAATCCGATTGCATGCACCTCTGCCACCATGCCTGCAATGAGCAGGCACAAAACCACAGGGAAGAAGCGAAATGAAAAGATTGGGAATTGCATGTTAACTCAAACAAGAACGCAACATCAGTACATGTCGAAAGAAATTCCGGATCTATGCTGCATACAGCCGGAGAATCCGTTCGTAAATAATCAGTACAAATGAATCAGAAGCGTACTCGTTCGGTGAAACAACTGTCAATTATGGCGCAAATTTACTGTTTTACATGCACTTAGGCAAGAATTCAAGCCACTATTATATCACTAATTCAATTACCTTGCCAAAAATTTGATTTTTTCAAAAATCACTGCGTTATGACAATGGGAATTGTCTTGCGAAATGCTCCGGCCCTCAATTCACAATAGTACACACCCTTGGGTAGATTTGTGAGTGGATGCCGTCTCGTGGTTAATTCAGTGGGTGCAATGCCTGAGAATATGGTTTCAACCTTTTCGCCTGTAACCGCATATAATGAAATATCAGCATGCAATGATTCAGGAATGAAGTGTTGAATTTCCACCACACTCTCTCCTGACATCGGCATCATGGCCGTAAAAGAGATTTTCTTACTGCGTATATCGGCAAAAAATGATTCCAATGTCTGTTGATCCGCACAAAATGAATGTTCTTTGGCTTTGATGATGATTTTGGAGGGATATGTTACATCGAAGAAATTATCACAAAATCTTGTTGTTCCATTTTCTAATTCAACTGCGGCACCAAGCTTGTAACTATCAATTCTAATCTCATTTTGAGTTTTTTCATTTAGAAAATATCTAAACTTTAACTCTCCAAGAGTTTGTTTACTTGAATTAAATTGCTCAAAACTTCCTGTCGGATTTAATCCGAAAGAGAGTAACTCATTACTTGGACCACCGCCATTTGGCAACTCTAAAGATATATTCCTAATGGGAGTTGCTTTTTCAGCTGCCGAATTATTTAAAGTAAATTCAACAAATTCAAGTGCTTTTCTTGATTCATATGGAATGATAAAATCTGCCAAAAAAAATTGAGCTCTAATTAATTGATCTGATTGTACTTTAAATGGTATAGAAATTATATCCCCCGGAGAGGCTTCCACAGTATCAATTGTGATAATCGCCGATGTTGGAATAGATGTAAATGAAAGGTCACTGGAGAATGTTCCTGTATTGGTAAATACACTAAGTATATTTGAAAATGTACCTGCTTTACTTCCGGGCAATAAGCGAACTTTGATGGTATCAATTTCGCCTGGTTTGATTTCTGTCTTACGATTTTCTGTATTAAATTCTACGGTATTAGTGGCGAAAACAATAGAGTCTATTTTTAATTCTGCATCTCCTGTGTTTTTCATGATGAAAGTTCTGGTGCATCCGGGATTACACTCAATGGAAGCTTTTTGAGAAACATAAATAATTTCACATGTAT
>JBIKKD010000236.1:0-2800 GCA_044360565.1 Kapaibacterium sp. (SeqCode) | reverse complement strand
TACACTTTTCGGTCATCATTTCGCAGTGATGTTTTTAGTGTATCGAGTAATGTTGCTATGAATCCTACATCATCAGTTGTCGGTATTCTTGCTGCATCATTTCTGCAATCATTCCAGCCTTGTGAATTTTTCGGACCGATTGTTCCATCAGGAATCACAAGAATGAGTCCTTCATTTGCTGCGATGTCAAACCATGGAACATAGGGAGCTTTCACATGTGACAAACCTGCGATATTATCTGCGCTTCCACCATTTCCATGAAAGAGAAATATGATTGGAGAGTTTGCTTTCTGAGAAGGATTGAAGAGGTGATAGGTTCTGTTTATTCCACCAATCTTAATCCGTTGATTCGTAAGTAGAAGTTCGCGATATTCTGGACTCAATCTATAAGATGTACAAGATATGCAGGTACATATAGCTAGTAGTGAAAGAAATATCTGAAATCGACTTCTGTTCATAATACTCAGGAAGTTATATATAAAGCCAATAGTTAGTTGGTATCATGAACATACATAATTCTTTTTCATATGAGCCAGACTTGCTTTACATAGTTTTTTCAGCACATTCACATCTATATCCGCAAGTTTCTTTACATAGATACATGCTTTGGCCATTTTGTAATTACCCAATTTCTCAAGCAATTCAGGATTGTCATTTCCCGGTGCATTCACATAGAGTGAAAATGCCGCTTTGCGTGGGGAAAAACCTATGATGAAAAATTCACCTGAATATCCGCTGTCATAAGAGTATTGATATGTGCCGAATCCAATCATCGTCGGACCCCACATCTTGGGTTCATAGCCGGACCATTCTTTCATAAGATCCAACAATTTCAAACTCTCTTCTTTCTTTTGCTCATTCTCAATATATGAATGAATGAAATCAATTGGTTCGATTGCGGTTTCTGTTGTTTTGTTTTTTGCCATGATGAGTACTTATTGGAATTATAGAAGTTCATAAGTAGTGCTACGACCACTTTTTAAACTTTTAACAAGTATATTTTTAGTGATGAGATCTTGTATATCTCTCAGTGCTGTATCCTGTGAACATTTTGTCAGTTTTGCCCATTTTGAAGTATGAAGTACACCTTCGAAATCATCTAACAATAAATTCAAAATCTTGATCTGTCTTTCATTGAATGGAACCTGTGCATTTTTCATCCAAAAAGATTGTTTTTTTGCAATGTTCTCTAGTATTGAATTTGAATTCTCAATGGCATTTAAGAGGCATTTTAAGAACCACATTAACCATGGTGTGATATCCAATGTGCCTTTTTGAGACTTTTCTAATATGTCATAATATGCTTTTCTTTCTTGCTTGATTTGACTAGACATACTGTAGCATCTATATGATTGGTCATCTGAACGAGCCAGTAGCATATCGGAAACTGCTCTCGCTATTCGACCATTTCCATCTTCGAAAGGATGTATGGTGATGAACCACAAGTGAGCTATTGCAGATTTGAGGATGGAATCAATGTCATTATTGCTATTTACCCAATCTAAAAATAGCTGCATTTCATTTTCCACCTTTTTTGCCGGTGGTGCTTGAAAATGAACTTTTACTTTTCCAATTGTACCAGAAACCACTTCCATAGGACCCTTTGCATCATCTCGCCAGGCACCGGTCACAATTGTAGAAATGGAATTATTTGCCATTGGAAACAAAGAAGAATTCCATGAGCACAAGCGTTCTTTCGTGAGTGGTTTATCATGATTTTGCGTGGCATCAATCATCATTTCAACAATGCCATCAATTTTACTGTCAGAGGGTATTAATCCACCAAGTTCCATACCCAATTTTCGAGCTACAGATGATCTAACTTGTTCACCTTCAAAATCTTCACCTTCAATGGAAGAAGAATTCAAGATCTCTCGTGTTATCACATCTAGGTTTGTAATATTCTGTATATCGAATCCATAGACATGAAGCTTCCCAAGAATATGCCCTTGTTTACTTCGAACCAAAGCCAATAATGGAAGTAAATCTTCACTGACCCAGAAAAATTGGGGCCATTCATCCAACTCATGAATATACATGCTAATCTCCGCAAAAACTGCGGTGAATATATCGATTAATCTCCGCATATACAAATAATCTCCGCAAAAAATGCGGAGATTAAAGAGATTCTCGTCTCGGCTTCGCTCGACGAACAGTAGCCCCAGCGGGGCGATATCATAGTAACCCCACCCCTCGGCTTCGCTCGGGGTGCAATATCCCAATAACCCCAGCGGGGCGACATCATCATAGCCCCATCGGGGCGATATCCCAACAAGAGTCCCACCGCGCCCTGAATTTCGAGCATAGTCGAGAAATGGGCACCCCTCCAGAGGGGAATAAGATAAAAGTTTCATTTTCTAGCAACAAACCATGCTTTCTTCAGTATGACTCTTGCAAGCCCATCAAGTGGATATCCACGCACCCATGGTTGGAGCAGGCGATAGTGATTTTCATAAAAGAGCATTGTTGCTGGTGCATCAGCGATAGCCATAGATTCTGCTTTGCGATAGAGCTCCATGCGTTTCGCTTCATCAGTCTCCGCCATTGCTTGTGCGAATAGTGCTGTTGCTTCCAAATTCTTATAGCGCGTGCTATTTGGATAGCTTGGCTCACTGAGAGTTTTGGGAACAAGAGCACCATCCAAGAGATTGATATAATTTTCAGGATCGGGATAATCGCCATACCAGCGCGTGCCCCACATCGCAAGCTTTCCTTCTTCTGCTAATTGCAAGAATTCAGAGAACTGAATCGTTTGGATTTGTAATTCAATACCGAGATTGGATTTGATCATCGAACGAAC
>JBIKKD010000044.1:0-8987 GCA_044360565.1 Kapaibacterium sp. (SeqCode) | reverse complement strand
ATATTTGAAAAGCGCAAGCATAAGATGTTTGCTCGTTTCGACAGAATGGCAAAAGCATTCACGAGAATTGGAAAAGAAATTGCAATTGCAGTGAAATTGGGTGGCTCAGATCCTGCAGGCAATCCTCGATTGCGTGCGGCGATGCAGGCGGCAAAGGCAAACAATATGCCCAAAGACCGAGTGGAAGCTGCGATTAAGAGAGCTCTCGGAAAAGATGCTCTCGATTTGCAAGAAATCGTGTATGAGGCATATGGTCCACATGGCGTTGCCATCGTTATCGAAACTGCCACCGATAATCCTACTCGTACGGTTGCGAATATTCGTAGCTATCTCAATAAACATAATGGATCACTGGCAACTTCCGGTGCTTTGGAATTTTTATTCCAAAGAAAAGGGGTGTTCAAAACATCTCTGGAAGGTAAATCCGCAGATGACCTCGAAATGTCATTCATCGAATCCGGTGCGGATGATGTGGAGATAGATGAAATGGAAATCATAGCATATACCGACTTCAACAATTTCGTGCATATGCAAAGAGCGCTGGAAGAATCAGCCATTGAAGTCACAACCGCTGAAATGCAACGCTTGCCAAATACCACTGTCACTCTCACTGAAGAACAGATGGATGAAGTACTGAAATTGATAGACAAAATCGAAGAAGATGAAGATGTGCAAAATGTCTATCATAATATCGCCTGATGAGCAGTACCCTCAGACATTGGATCTATGCCGCTCGCATGCGAATTTTACCCGCGAGCGCAATTCCAACGATTGCCGGAATCATGCTTGCTGCGATTGATGGTGCATTCGATCTCTTCACGGCTTGCATTACCGTGCTCAGCGCGATGATGCTTCAAACCACTTCGAATTATCTCAATGATCTTTATGACTTCAAAAAAGGCGCAGATCTCAAAAGGATTGGTCCACCTCGCGCAGTAGCATCAGGCATGATCTCAGAATCAGCCATGATGAAAATGTCATGGATCATGTTCGCGCTCACCTTCTTCATTGGACTCATCCTCGTACAAAAAGCCGGTTGGCCGATACTTTTTATCGGCATCACCTCATTGTGGGCAGCATTTGCATATACGGGCGGACCCTATCCACTCGCATATCATGGTCTCGGTGAGGCCACTGCATTTGTGTTCTATGGACTCATTCCTGTTTGGGGTGCATACTATATTCAAGCTCCGGATTTCGCATTCAGACCACAAGTATTGCTAACGGGCATCATCATGGGTTTATTCGCCGCCAAGATTTTGCTGGTGAATAATATTCGTGATATCGAAACAGATCCCATCGCAGGAAAAATCACTTTGGCGGTAATGCTTGGCGAGAAGAATTCACGATTGCTCTATGTCTTGCTCATGATACTCAGTTATGGATCCCTCTTTCTTCTTGCACGCATGCAGGACAATGCTGTATATCTCATGCCGTGGATTTTGCTTCCTTTTGCTGTATATCTCACGAGAGGCGTACTCAAAACCGAGAAAGAACAATTGAATCCTTATGTATTCAAAACCGCCATTCATCTCTTCGCATTCGGCATCATACTGTGTATAGCGATGTATATTGGAATGCAGAAATGAATGCACTCACGCTAAGAAGCAAAATTATTTTGCTCATGGCAAGCAGTTTAACGGTGATGTCCGTATCAGCCATTTCTCCGGCTTTACCCAAAATTGCCGATGCATTCAAGTCAATCGAGAATGCCGAGTTTCTCGTAAAACTCATGCTCACCGTGCCGAGTTTGATCATTGCATTTTTTGCTCCCATTGCGGGAATGATCATTGATAAAGGACATCGCAAAATCCTCCTGATTAGCTCATTGATTATATATGGCGTGATGGGTACTACAGGACTCTATCTTGAAAGTTTGCAACATTTCATCATCGCAAGAGCATGTTTGGGACTTGGCGTTGCCGGAATCATGACATCAGCTCAAACCCTGATTGCAGATTATTATATGGGCGAAGAGCGCAATAAAATGCTGGGTCTGCAAGGAACATTCATATCATTCGGTGGAGTGATATTTGTTGCCCTCGCAGGGTTTCTTGCACTCATGAGTTGGCGTTATCCATTCTCGCTTTATGCACTTGCATTAATACTCGCCATTCCTGCATATTACTTCATACATGAACCAAATGTGCATCATGAAAAGGAAGCATATCTCAATAATGTCCGTAAATCTAATTCAATTGATATTCAGTATGGAAAACCGATTCATATTGCAGGAATTGGATTGATCGTATTCACAGGAATGGTCTTTTTCTATGCCATTCCAACACAATTACCATTCCTTCTTGCACTGCATGGCATTGATTCACCGGCAAAAGCTGGAGCAGTGGTCTCACTTGCGACTTTAGCCGGAGGTTTTTCATCCTATGCAATGCCATATCTTAAACGACTTCATCATTTTTCGGGATTGGGTGGAAGAGCATTTGCATTGCTCGCAATGGGATTTTTAGGACTCTCCATTGCAAACACTTTCTTCATTACAATAGTCTTTGCATTATTTGCAGGTGCAGGAATTGGACTTCTAATGCCATCAATGCGACTCTGGGTGATCAGCATTGCGGCACCACCGCTTAGGGGAAGATCTGTTGGGGTGATAACATCTTCACTCTATCTCGGACAATTTTTGTCTCCGGTCATTGCTCAACCAATCGTTATGATGTCCGGCATTACGACACTCTATACATTCATCGGAATCATCGCTGGAGTGATTGCATTGTATTTGCTTTTGAAACAATAATCTTATCCATATCGCCGGGGAACTCTTCATGAACGGCATCTTTTTACTACTCATTTTTTCGATCTTAGTACTGCAATGTCAATCCTGCAAGAGCGAAAAGCCAAAAGAACAGATTCAAACTGAATCAATAAGTACAATCAATGACAGTATCCCACTTTTCATAGTAGGTACATATCTTCACGATCAGACTTCCATCAGCATGAATGAGATAATTCAAGGTGTGAGGTCCGGCAAAATCGCGATCACAAGTGATATTCGAGATTTCTTGAAATCTAATTGGAATATCTCAAATCCGAGAATCCAAACATTGACGGACTGGAATGATCGCTCTCGAAATAATCTCATTCTGTTGAGCATTGATTCGCTTTCCAATCGATTCCTTCCACTTGCAATTGATTCCATGGATTATTTTTCCAATCCAAAAAATTATCCACTCCACTTGAAATCAAAACATGCTTTTTCATTCGAGAAGCATATCACCACATATATTCACACAGGCGTGACTGCTCTGACGCGTTCCACGGGAATCTATCTCGACAAGAATCCAATTGAGAAGTATATCCAATATATCAAGCCATATTTTGAATCACCTGAACTTGTGCATATCAGCAATGAGGTATCTATTGATGATACTTGCTCATATGTCGGAATGCGACTCTCCTTTCTCACGAAAACCAAACACATGGATGTGCTCAAAGCCTTGCGAGCAAATATCATTGAGCTTACCGGCAATCATAATCTGGATCGTGACATCCCACCATATCTCAAGGCATTGAATTGGTATAAACAAAATGATATGAAATACTTCGGAGGAGGTGCGAATGCTCATGAAGCAAATACTCCTCTCATTCTCATACTCAAGGATTCCACTCGCATCGCATGGATTGGATACAATGAGCGATGTCCACTCGGTGAATGCGCCGGTGCGGGTCCGGGAGCCAATCGATATTCAGATGCAAAAGCAAAATCCATAATTGATTCATTAAGAAAAGCAGGCATCAATACAATCATCGCTTGCATGCAATTCAGTGAAGTCGATGGATATACACCTCACACTGTACAGAGAATAATCTCAAAAAGAATGATTGATTATGGAGCAGATATTCTCATTGGTTCACAAGCACATGTCGTGCAGGAAATCGGTATGCATAAAGGGAAGATGCTATTTTATGGAACGGGGAATTTTCTCTTTGATCAAACCTATAAACCTGAAGTTCGAAGAGCATTTTTTCTGCAATGTGCTTTTTATAATGGTCGCCTGATTCAAACAAAACCTGTATACACATTCATGCGATCAACCAAGGAACCTGATATCGCATCTTCAAAGGAGAGAGAAATCATCCGAGATTCAATTCTAAAAGAAGAGAACTTTTAAAAATCACCGCCGAGTGATACAAGCCATTGTGGTACGGACCAACTGAGATGTTCATTTCTCCATGCAATGTCAAGACGAATGGGTAATCCTAAGAGAAATGATCGAATGCCCACACCCATGCTCATCATCAAATCACCGGAATCCGGATAGCGAAAACGCGCATAATCTCCGCTTTGGGCAAGATTCCATGAAACAGTATCACTCCATGCTGTTCCAATATCCATGAAAAGTGAACCCTGAAATGCTTGGAATAATACAGGAACAGGTCCTGCCAATAATGCCGTGAATAAAGGGAAACGCAATTCAGCATTCATCATCACATATTGTCTTCCGAATCGCTCATTCACATCCCAGCCACGAAGCGGAAGCACATAATTCAGAAATGCAAAATCTTCAGGACTTCTGAATGGCAATATACCTCGAGCAAAAGAGCGATTAATCCAATTGTCGGTTCCACCAAGAAAGAAGAATTGCTGATCAGGATTCGTGCTCGTACCAATACCACCTGCGCCACGCAAAGCCAGGAAGAGGAAATTTTCCGTAAGTGTGAAATATTGTCTGAAATCCATGTCGAGCACTGCAAGACCCAATCCGGATTCTTGAAGCTTTGGTGCTGCTTTGAGTGACATCGAATAACGCGTTCCTAGATTTGGACCATACCATCCGGGAAGAGTATTGTCATAGACCATACCTGTTTGGGCAACAATCATATCACGCGATGTTATCGGCTCTTGCGGAAATTCAATATTCTCTTTTGTGAGATGCATATAATTCATGCCGAGCTCAAAGCGACGGAAGCGAGAAGTTGGTAATGATGCAATGCCACCGATGCCATAATTTCTAAAACGATAGAAATAATCATACGGTGCATTGTCGCTTCGTACCAAACCATATCCCACATTATGATTTGCCGTGATTTGCCAGTCTATAATATTCGGGAGATATGAATAGGAAAAAAAGAAATTGCTATTTCTGATATCAAAGAACAAATTGGCTTGCACATAGATCTGATGATCACCCAGCAAATCACTGAACAGCATTTGTGCCACGCCTTGATAACCCCAAAATGTATTCACACCAGCATTTGCCAAAATCACATCATTCGAGAAAGCGATTTTATAATCTTGAGCAGGAGTTTTCATCGGATCCGCGATCTCTTCCTCCATCTTAGCTCTTGCAATTCCAAGTATTGGAGAAGGCAATTCCTCTTGTTGATATCGTGTAATATCCTGATTCGGCTGAATGAGTTGCTGTCTTGTAAATTCAATCTCGATTCCCTGACCATATCCTTTGAGTTCTTGTGGAGGGGTATATTGCACAATATCTTGCTTAGCGATTGTATTTACACTAGATGCTCTTTTCGACATCATGAATTTGGTCAATGGAAGAGAATCATATGCTCTGCGCTCCAATGGATAGCGCATTTGAAACAAATCATAACCACCATTGTTTTGTGAAGTGAATACCAATGTCGATCCATCCATGCTCATGGACAATTGCGTTATGCCATTGAGCGCATTCGTGCGCGGTATGAGTTTCGCGGATTCGAGTTGTAATTCATAGAGATTTCCGATGCCATTATTGTCGGAAACAAATACCAATGAAGCACCATTATTCGTGACTGCAAGTGAAGTTTTATCGGAAGTCGGATCAAAAGTCAATCGACCAATCAATCCCGTTTCAAGATCAATTTGATAGATATCCGATATTCGTTCATTATGTTTCCACATATTGAAATCTTCAGCTTTAAATGAGCCATTCACATAATCATCTCGATCAGACACAAAATAGATGATGCGTGAATCAGGGGACCAAACAGGATGTGAATCTGAGAACACATCATCTGTGACACGGGAAATGCTCCCTGTTTTCACATCAAAAATCCAGATATCCATTTGCTCGGCGACGCTTCCCACAAAGGCGATTGATGCCCCATCGGGAGACCAAATCGCAGAGGTAACTGTCTTGATGCCGAATTCATGTTTTACATAATCACCGGACTGCACATCCACGATATAGAGTGCATCTTCACCACCTGACTTTGCCGAGATCGCAATCTTTTTTCCATTTGGCGACCAAGATATTCCCGGTGTGAGAATATTCAATTCCTCAAAATCCACGGCTCTTCCACTGCTGATCAATTCAATTGGTTCTTTGACTTTCGCATTCAATTGCATGAGAAAAACACCAAATTGTCCATCGCGATTGGAAATGAAAGCGAGTGAATCTCCCGATGGAGAGAGCGCGGGTGAGGAATTATAAAAGCTTTGATCTCTTTTATGATTCGTGATGCGAATGGCCATATCATCCAGATTCTCAAACTTCTCAAGATCCGGTAGATATTTCTTCTTCATTTCCCTGACCCATTCCTCAGAGAAATCCTCAACTGATTTACCAAATGATCCCTTAAATGCATTTTCAAGAGTGCCCGAAGCACGGAGTCTATTCAACAATTCACCGATTTTTCGTTCACCATATTTTTCAGCCACATACCAATAGAAAGCTTGTCCACCACGATATGCATAGTATCCGGTAAGATTATCAAAACCCTTTATATACTCACTCATTGCTATATCACGCATGAACATGTCTGTTTTCGTGTCATAGCCACCATTTCCCTCATATTCTGCAAAGCCTTCATTCATCCAAAGAGGCAATTCAGTACGAATATTATTCGAAATCATGCTTTGCACCGAACCACCATAAAACATATCATTGATCACTGCATGTACAAGTTCATGATGAATCACATGTCTGAATTGATCATAGCGACCTTCAAAAGGAAGCGTCACGCGATTCTTGAATAATTCAGTGACACCGCCCACGCCTTCGGGCATAAATTCACCAACAACATTCGTTTGCTGAAAATCATTGTGTGAATTATAAACAATCAGAGAGATTCTTTTTGAGATGGAATATTTCAATCTATCTTGAATCGAAGCAAGTGCTCTTTCAGCATGAATTCCAGCATAACGAGCAAGATATTCCCCTTCCTCATGAAAGTACACATCGAAATGCTTGGTCTTGATGAATTTCCAGGAAAAATCTCTGTATTGAACCTTGTTTTTTCCAAATTGTTGACCAAGCATAGGAGATTCCCAAGCCAACAATGCACAAAGCATAATGAAAAAAACACTGATTCTATAAAACATGTGTATACCTGAAATTACCCATTAAATCTTGCGTAAATCTACGAAAAACGCGCTCCAAAGACGAACAAAACAATCGAAGATTTCCCATGGTCAATCAACAAAAAATATCACGCAAAAACCTATCACGAAATCATGCAGTCAGTTGAATGATAAAAGCCCTGAAACCCGCATAAAATCAACAATTTCAAGCAAGTCAAATATTCTTGTTCACATTCGTAAAAGTTTTCCACAAGCATTGTTCATGTGAGTCAAAAATGTAGTTTTGAATCACGGCAAAGCAGCATAAAGAAATTGCCTCCCCCAAATGACAAAAATCTACCTCTTGGAAGATTACATTAATCCGATTCACTTGGAACCGGGTGAGGAAATTTTGGTGTTTATGCCTCCCACAGCACATCACCGAAGATGAAATTCGCGGGAATACGCCATACCGCCATAAGTATTTGAAATTTCTATTTGATAACATATAGAATCCACTTTGTGATTCTAGTTTTTTCAGCTAATTTGCTCTTCGGATTTCCCCAATCCGAAAGCAGCATATTTACCTCAAAAAACACCTTTTTCTTAAGAGGCACTGACATGAATATAGTGCGACGCTTTACCCAGGCGGGACAGAGTCCATTTGACCAAGTTGAATATACCATGCGTTCATCTGTGTTGCGCAATACGGATGGTTCAACCGTATTCCAGATGGATAATATAGAGGTCCCGGCTCAGTGGTCCCAAGTGGCTACTGACATTCTGGCTCAGAAGTATTTTCGTAAAGCCGGTGTTCCTCAGATGAATGCTGATGGAACTCCGCAACTGAATGAGAACGGCGAGCAGGTCACCGGTCCTGAATCATCCATCAAACAAGTAGTCCATCGCTTGGCGGGATGCTGGAGATATTGGGGTGAGAAGCACGGATATTTTGATTCCAAGAAAGATGCCGAAGCATTTTATGATGAGATTTCATATATGCTTCTCAAGCAAATGTCTGCACCGAATTCACCGCAATGGTTCAATACAGGTCTTCACTTTGCATATGGCATTACCGGAAGCGCTCAGGGTCATCACTATGTGGACCCCAAGTCCGGAAAATTGACACTTTCACAAGATGCATATTCTCGTGCACAGGCGCATGCTTGCTTTATTCAGTCTGTCAGCGATGACTTGGTGAATGAAGGCGGCATTTTCGATCTCGTGACTCGTGAAGCTCGTATCTTCAAGTATGGCTCAGGCACCGGTTCGAACTTTTCGAATTTGCGTGGCAAGGGCGAGAAATTGTCCGGTGGAGGCAACTCTTCCGGTCTAATGAGTTTCCTCAAGATCTTCGACAGGGCGGCCGGAGCAATCAAATCAGGAGGAACTACAAGGCGTGCGGCCAAAATGGTGATTGTTGACATCGATCACCCCGATATAGAGGAATTTATCGAATGGAAAGCTCGTGAAGAGGACAAAGTAGCATCCCTCGTTGCGGGCTCCAAAGTGTCGTCCACATTTTTGAAAGCCATCGTTGAAGAAGCGGTTGCCAATGGCGCGGATCGCAAAATCAATGATCAATTAAATACACTCATCCAGAATGCATTGCATCGCGGCGTTCCGATGAGTTATATTTTCCGTGTTCTTTCTCTTGTTGAGCAAGGATTTACCTCACTCAATTTTGAGACATTCGACACGCATTATGAATCTGAAGCATATGTCACAGTTAGCGGACAGAATTCAA
>JBIKKD010000303.1:0-2817 GCA_044360565.1 Kapaibacterium sp. (SeqCode) | reverse complement strand
TGCATGCTTGCGTGTACGAAGTTGTGTAAGATCAGCATCACCATCACCCCAAGTAGGAACTACAAAGCGTGGAATGCCACTGAATAGAATGCGACGACCTTCTGAAGATGAAGCTCCACCGCTTGGGCGCCATCCATCTGTCAAAAGAAGTGAAGTGCGTGATGTTTGAGGTGTATTATATGTCAAACCATTCAAATAGTCTGAATATATCGCTGGATTCATTGTTCCAAGATTACCTTTAACACCTACTGATGCTCCTTTCACATTTACTTCACGAGCGGTTGTCAATGTATTGTTTCCAACATCACCATATGCAAATTCTATTGCACCTGCATAGTTGTTTGGATAACGCTCATCAACACCTTCAAAGAAGATAGCTTGGAAGTTTGCAACAGAATTTGGCAATGTTCTATCCATTACATTCAAGTTTTTCCACTGAACGACCAAGCGACGATTAGGATATGAACCTACAACTACATATGAAATTTCAGAATTCATATAGAAGCCGTTTGCTGACGGTACAGTTGGTTCATTTCCAAAGCGATACATGTGATCACCCCAGAATGGAGCTACTACATTGAAAGGATATGATGAACTGTTCAAGAACAATCCTTGTGGATCCCAGTTTACGATTGGTGTAAAGATTTGTGGGTCAGAGAAGGTTGTGAAACCGTTCACATTGATCCACATATTTGTTTGCTTTGTACCACCAAATGTAAAGTCAAAATTCATTCTGTTAAAGTCAATTGCATAGTATCCATTGTCTCTATCAGCACCAATTTGGAATCGTGATGTAAAGTCAACAGGACTCATTGGAATTGAACGCTGATAAGCTTCAAAACGAATAGTCTTGAGTGAAGTACCTGATACAGGCCATGATGTGCTCAAATCTTTTGAAGTTGAAGCTGTAGTTTGATCAGACCATGATAAACCATTGCTCCATCTTGCTTTTTCATCATCATTGATACCAACTGCTGCACCTACTGCATCAGTTGACAAACCTGTGAAT
The DNA here is from genome assembly GCA_044360565.1 of Kapaibacterium sp. (SeqCode). Lineage (GTDB taxonomy): Bacteria > Bacteroidota > Ignavibacteria > Kapaibacteriales > UBA961 > UBA961. Next base: position 1,808 of record JBIKKD010000303.1, on the reverse strand, counting down.
GCACCATATGCAAATTCAAAATCTGCATGCTTGTTGAAGTTCAAAGGGTTACCGGATGCATCACCTGGAAGATTTCTTTCATAGAAAGTAACTTGGAAGCTACCTACTCTTCTTGGATCATCTGCATTACCTTTCACATTAACATTCAAATTTTTCCATTGAATTGTTAATCTTCTTTTTGGTGCAGAACCCCAGACTCTCCATGTTACTTCTGATGGAGTAAATCCTACATCTGTTGCTGTACGAACCACATGGTCACCCCAGAAAGGAGCAATTACCATAGTATTATTGTCACCTTTGAACAATTCAGTTGGATCTTTTGATACACCTGCAATGCTGTTCAATGCAACATAACCATTGGTTGTGATTTGAATGCTGTTGATGGTATTACCGGCATAATGAATATCAAAAGGAACATCATTTGTACCTTGACCACCAACTGACAAGGAGAAATCTCCTTCATCATTTGTACCGTTGAAAACCACCGGCGTGCCACCTGTCAAATCTTGATAAGGAAGGTCTACGCGATATGGTGTCAAATAATATGAGCTCAAAGAGTTTGGTGCAATACCATAGTCGATATATAGCTTGCCTGAAACTACTTGTGGAGCATCGAATTCATCAAATACTCGTTGTGCTGTGGCATACTGAGATGCGGAAGCAAGCAGTAGCGGCGCAGCAAGCAACGATATACTTTTCTTTATAAAATTTCTCATTGTTGTTTCCTTTTTTTAACTGAGTATCCGCCTCCCATACAGGAGGCGGTACTTAGTATTAAACTTATCTTGCTACTACTACATTTCTAATTACGATGTCATTTCCAACAGTCAACTTCACTGTATACATACCAGGTGCAACAGGTGTTCCATTGCTGTCTTTAGTGTTCCAAGAGATATTGGATGTACCAAGACCAAGGTCTGAAGAGAATGAGTTAACCATATTTCCAAGCAAGTCATACACTTGAACACTTACATTCTCTCTTGAAGAGGTTACTGCAAAGTTCACTGTTTCATTTGCCGGATTTGGATTTGCTTCTGATACAAGTGTCTGACCCATAACTGAAGTCGGTTGATCTTCATTTACATTACTTGCATGATCATAGAGAATCACGAAAGAATTGATAAAGTCAGGTTTGATTGTAATCTTGAAGTCATCGCCTGTTGCTTCTGCATCAATCAATGCACTTCTCTTACCTGTACCTGTAGCCATGTCATATTGGAAGTAGTTGAATGAACCACCATCCATAATTCTCCATGAACCACCGCTTGGATTGCGTGTTGCATCTGTGCGTGAAGGTACTGTTGACATCTTCCATGTTAATGTTACTGGTGTTGCTGGAGATGTATTACCAAGCTCTGCACCTGACTGGAAGCGTGCCTTATACATTGTGCGTGAAGAATCGCCTTTGATCGCTGTTGGGAAAACATTGCGATGCATACCGTTTGTCTTGATGATCGTCCAACGAGCATCGAAAACATCTGTTGGTGGGAATGGAGGCAATTCGAATTCGCAATAGTTTGCATCGAGTTTACCTGCATCCGGCTCTTTTTCACCTGATGTAGCATTGCGTGCTGTACCGAATTGAAGGTCTTGATAAGCACCTGCATTATTCTGTACACGGATAGTTGTGATGAAGTCTGTTACATCAGATACATTGACTTTGAATGTATAGAATGTTTGTGCATCACCATCATCTGCTTTGATACGGATAGTAACTTTACCATCTGTGATCAAGCTTGAAGGAATGTCCAAAGGTCCATTTGACTTGATGATAACTTTGTTATTCATAGCTGAAGCTGTATCAGCTG
>JBIKKD010000294.1:0-2834 GCA_044360565.1 Kapaibacterium sp. (SeqCode) | reverse complement strand
ATTGCGGATCTATCTTTTAAGGCAATTGCCAATCCTTTGCTTTTGGAATGTTTTTTTTGGAGGACATCACCCAGAGTAAGTTGTTTTAATAATACAGGAGATCTACCAATTGAGGGATTGCCTTTGACAGGATGTTTTTTGTCTTCGGTGCAATAGCAAATACAACCTGAAGGAGAATCAAAGAAATCATTTGAAACGATCCCGGTGAGTGATGGATAAGAGCCCGTTAGTAATACCGCATGTCCGGGACATGTCATATTTGAGACATGATTGAAATGACAAAGTGGTGAATAAGCTCCCTCCTTCATGATTCTGTTGAACCCTCTATTTCCCCAGAATCGGGAGAAATTCTCTGGATAATCGCCACGCATTTGATCAAAAGAAATCACAAAAACAGCTTTTGGCATCTTTGGATTACTCTTGGATTGAGCTTGTATCCAGGGATTCAGGATCCCAATAGAAAAACATAATACAGCGATATATATCTTCAGCATGGAAAAACTTTGGGAGTGTATGAATTTTGTCTTGCAAAAATGTGAAAAATGTCCGAGTTTTGCCTCCTCGATGCAAATCAAGCGCATTCTCGGAGGATTCGCATAATGGTATTGCAGCAGTCTTGAAAACTGCCGGGCTTCCGCCTGTGGGGGTTCGAGTCCCTCATCCTCCGCAACCCTGTTCAAACAGGTTCAATCAACCGATAATTACATCAAGTAGTTATCGGTTTTTTTATTGGGGTAAATAGGTTGTAGGGTCTGTATAATAAATCTATTAACTGTATTGTATATATGTAGTTATAGTAATATCAGTAAAGATATTTTATACATACCGTTCACATTTCACAGTCATAACTTCATTCATATTCACTCATCTTTCAGTGATTTCATTCATTCACGGTTTTACTAAAATATACCCGAAAATGAAGGAATGTTGGTATTGAATTCGGTTACTATAAATCTGTCTCAGGAAAAACTATACTAAATCATCCTAAGTGATTGATTTGTATAGGAAACACTATCAGAAAAAGTAGATGTTTTTCAAGGATTATACACATGAATGTGATTGACCTTTCGATGCTGCCACAATTGAAACTCTTGAAAGAACAGTAAATGTATATAAAGGGAAAAGGGGAAATGAAGACTGCTTTACTTAGTTTGGATTTATAAAAATATTCAGTGTGCATACATTGGTAATTGAGTCTTTCTATATTCTATTTTGAATGTGATAGTAATAATGGCAAATGGTATACTTGTACACTTAATATTGTGTTCCATTTTTCTCTAGCATCATATAAGCCTCTTTCCAATCTGGAATATTATCTGATTCATAACCATATGTTCTTCCAATTGCAATTTTATGGAAAGATTTCATTGCCTTTAAATGAATACCACTCCTAAGAAATGCTAACATGCTTTCTTTATTAACCCAGGCAGTGAGAGTGCATTGGTATCCATTGATTTTCTTTACTTCGCAAAACAAATTTCCATGTGCAATCTTTGCTTGCTTAAATGAAGGGATAGCAAGTCTCCAAAACATGAAAAAACTAATAATGCCTTTTGGTTTCAAACCTGTAATTGAAATATACATAATGAATGTTTTGTAGTGTTCGTTGTGAATGAGTTCTGAATATTACAATATTGGTTGTGTTTATGATTAAGATTGATAGTATGCCTGACAATATTCAAGAGATAATGAATCATGAAAGGCAAGTGATAGAACAATGGAAGTAAGATGAAATTTTAGAACATTTATACTTAAGGCCAACTAAAAATGGCGAAGTGATCCTATTTAGAAATACATCCGAAGAAGTTGTGAGACAATTGATTGAATCATCACCATTATACCAATTTATACAGTCAATTGAATATTATCCTTTATTACAACAGTTCTTGGTCATCACGGGATTATACTAATTGAGACTAAGAGAGGTTCATACAAAAAAGGGATGCAGTGTAATACATTGCATCCCTTTTTGTTGTATCTAACTGTCTATTGACCGAAACTATATCTCGGCCCACCTGAAACAAAAATTGCTCTCATACGATTTTTTTGTCCGGCAGTAAACATATACATGCACCCATCATCAGTGTAATCCATGTAATTCATGGTCATCTCTGTTGGTTGTCCTGAACATGTGCTTTTATGTGGATATAAAGGGCATCCATAATTAGGAGCATTATGATTTGGAGTATCAGAAACTAAATCATTACCACAAGTTGCATCGCCCCAGATATGTCTGAGATTCATCCAATGTCCAACCTCATGTGTAGCAGTTCTCCCTTTATTGTAAGGTGCTTGAACAGTGCCAACTGTTCCAAATGCATTGTCATCAATTACGATACCATCTGTATTTATAATCCCACCAGGAAATTGTGCATATCCAAGAATTCCACCACTTAAGTTACAAATCCACATATTCAACTTTTTTGTGGGTGAAGAAGGATTTAATCCTCCTCTAGAAGAAAATTTCATCATATCGTCAGGCTTCCAGCTGGTCTTATTTGTAGCTTTTCGAATTACTCCGTCCAAAACAAATCTGATTTTGGTTGTGCCAGATCTCACCGATTGAAAAAGTGAAGGTGTAAGATTGTAATCACTGTTTTGTGCTTGAAAATCTTTGTTCAATGCATCAATCTGAGATTGAATCTGAGTAACAGAAATATTTTGTGAAGATGTTTTATAGAGAACATTTACGATGACTGGAATCTCAATTGTGTCCCCAAAAAGTGCTAAAGTTCTCGGTGATTTGTCCTGCATGATGCTTTGCGTAAAATCTTCAATAGCTTGCATACGCATAGCAAGCGATGGATCCTCTAGCAATTGCTCTTGCAAATGTT
>JBIKKD010000235.1:0-2841 GCA_044360565.1 Kapaibacterium sp. (SeqCode) | reverse complement strand
AGATTGGTCCCCAATCGAAGATTGACATAACTGGTTCAACAGACAGATTGGGCGAGGCCATATATAATGTTGAATTATCCCAGGATAGAGCAAAAGCAGTTGAGAAATTCATGCGCTCAGTGCAGAACAACTTGAATATTACTTCTGTTAGAGGCATCGGATCCTCACGGATGTTGTTTGATAATTCCCTTCCGGAAGGTCGATACTATTGTCGAACCGTTTCCATTGAAGTGAAAAACCCTATTCAATCATTACCAGGTAAATAGACTGTCAAGCGCATATTTACAGCATCATATTCTGTTTTGAATACCGGTAGATTTGTTGCAGTTCCTTGATTCGGTTGCTTGATAACTTCTCCGGTCAATGGACTGAATTCCGCAAAATGGCAAGGACAGAATATCGTTGGTTTATCCATTGAAGGAATATTCACTTGACATCCTTGATGTGTACAAAATGAAGAAATTGCAAGAAATGAATCATTATCGACTCTAACGATAATGAAGTCTTCGCCATTATTGAGCGATGAATCATTATAATACATCGCTCCACCAATTCGAGTCAAATCTACATTTTTCGGATCATCGATCGCTATTATCAAGGGGAAAGTAGTTTCTTGTGGTTGAATCGGATCTTCATTCATTTCACAAGACGATAGAATTGACATGATAGATCCCGCACAAATTGTTATGCCAAGTCCTTGAAGTCCTGACTTTATGAATTCTCGGCGTTCTTGATTGTTCATATTCATCATTTCAATAATAAAGATGTAATTGAGCGCCCCATCTACCTATCATACCGGGACGATATGTGTCAAAGATTCTATACTCAGGTCGAAATTCAACATTAGGCAATAAAAACACTTGTGCCCCAATGACGAATTGTCTGATTATTGTAGACTGCATATTTGCATCTTGATTTAACTCAGCATATTCAGATCGAATATATGGAAGCAGCCAAGGTTCAATCTGATACATGAGTTCTGCTGAAACAGTTCTCGATTCGCCGGGTCTGAAAGTTATACTTCGCGGTTCAATACTTCGATCATGCGAAATATTTGATACAGTAGATTCCATATTCAAAGACAATCGATCTGTCAGGCCGACTCCAAGCATCAACTGCGTGATAGACATTTCCCCATTGACTAAGATTGATGCGCCAATATATGTATTCAGCGAATTTTCAAAGAATCTTGGCCAAAACATGATTCTTGATGTAAAAGCTAATGAACTTGAAGTGTCATGAGTCACTGCATTTTGATTGAGTATTGCATTGGAAAATACACCAGCATGAACACTCAGCCAATGCAATCCTTCATATCCCAATTCTATTCCCGGACTGGCAAAATGTGGAGCAATGAGTGACATTTGACTATAAGGGGCTAAAATTTCAGGGGTTAACCAGTCAGCCGCTATCTGTCTATTGAGTGTAGTATGATCATCATTCTTTATACCAATCGTTGGTTGAAACATCCCGATTCTGACTTGTGGAAGATCATATCCGGGTTGGAATAATACTGATCCCGACCATGACTGTTGACCTTTATAGCGGATCGGACCTACATTATATGCTCCTTCTATCCCGAGCCATGGAGAGAACTGATGATGTCCATATATTGAAAATTGCATTGGAAAAAATGATGCTTCACTTTCAGGATTTCTTGACCTGATATATTGAAATCTCATGTCGAAACCAATATTGGATTTAGCACCGATCCATTCTCTTAGAGTATCTTGAATTCCCCAAAAGTCTTCCATGATGCCTTTTGCCGGTTGCAATGCTGAGACATCACGATATGTGTACCAACCAAGATCATTGCGAGTTCCGCCTCCCTGTTGATTCACATGACAGCTCGAACAACGATTACCTGATAGTAAACTCATCTGTGGAAGAGCTAGTATATCGAAAACAAAGGAATACGATAGAATGACAATGAAAATCAACTGTTTCATATTTCAAGTCACATTTGATGAGCAGGAAAGTAAGAAATATCACAATTCTAAAGGACTATGCTTGTAATAAGTCAAAGATTTTGAACATAAGGAGACTTTATCCCCGAAAATTCCCTTAAATATCGTATATTTTAGGTTAAACCATACCATTGTTTCGACAGATTTACAGTCATGCTTCAGTCAAAAATTTTTATACCAACATTGAAAGAAGCGCCTGCAGAGGCGCAAATTCCATCGCATATTCTCATGATGCGTGCCGGTCTCATCAGACAACTCGGCGCAGGTATTTTTTCTCAGCTCCCTTTGGGATATAGATCACTTAAAAAAGTACAACAAATCATTCGTGAGGAAATGGATGCGATTGGCGGACAAGAGTTTCACCTTCCCGCTTTGAATCCTATTGATATCTGGGAACAAACGGGTCGTGTTGAAGCGATGGGTGATGTGATGTTCCATATCAAGAATCGCGATGGTTTGGTACTTGCACCGACTCATGAAGAAATCATGACATATCATGCCAGACAGCATATCAAATCATATCGTGACATGCCACAAATCTGGTATCAGATTCAAACAAAGTTTCGAAATGAACCAAGACCGAAATCGGGCGTTTTGCGTGGCAGACAATTCACCATGAAAGACGCTTATTCTCTCGATAATTCAAGAGAGGGTCTGGATAAGAGTTATGACTTGCATGCTATCGCTTATCGAAACATCTATCAGCGTTGTGGATTGAAATTCTTTGTTGTTGGAGCTTCTTCCGGAGCAATGGGTGGAAGTGCTTCACAAGAGTTCATGGTGGAATCACCCTATGGCGAAGATACATGTGCAATTGATGAAATATCTGGATATTCAGCTAATATTGAAGTTGCGGTAAGTGCAGTGAATCCAA
>JBIKKD010000301.1:0-2845 GCA_044360565.1 Kapaibacterium sp. (SeqCode) | reverse complement strand
CCATGGAGCAACTTACGCAATTGCGTATTGGGGGAGAAGCCGATGTTTTTCGAGCATTGCAATTCCTCCCTGGTGTATTGACTTCATCCCAAATTTCTAGTGGACTCTATGTTCGTGGCGGATCACCAGATCAAAATTTAGTGTTGATTGATGGATCTACAGTCTATAATCCATCGCATTTGTTTGGATTTATCTCAGCATTCAATCCCGATGCAATCAAAGATGTTGAATTGATCAAAGGTGGCTATCCGGCTGAATATGGAAGTAGACTATCTGCAGTACTCAATCTTACGCAAAAAGACGGAAATAGAGATAATTATGAAGGTATTGTTTCCCTCGGTCTGATCTCTTCCAGAGGATCATTTCAAGGCCCACTTGGAAATGGTGCATTCTTCATTGGTGGCAGAAGAACATATCTTGATTTGCTACTCAGTGCATTGCCCGAAGATCCAAATGATCCATTGCCCAATTTTAATTTTTATGATTTGAATGCAAAGATTACGCAAGATATTGGCGAAAATGATAAGATTTCTTTATCCGGCTTCATGAGCGCAGATAAATTGATTCTCGATGGACCAGGCATAGACTTCGAAGTGGGCATTGGCAATCGCAATGGAGCATTCCGTTGGACACATGTATTCGGTGATAATCTCTTTTCTACGGTTAATCTCAATGCAAGTAGATATATCAATGGATTCACCGGAACCAATGGCGGATTTGATTTCGAGATTGAAAATACCATTCAAGATTATACTGCTAGAGCTGATATTGAATGGTTTGCAAGCGATGAATTGACAATTAAAGCTGGTTATGAGGGCACGCAGTATACCTTCGGTTATATGCAGAATTTCACGGGTAATGCAGATACTTCAGCGCAATCAGGAACAATCAGCGAAGGTGGCTTGACAAATTTCACTATCGTTGATTATACACATGCCGCTTATCTGCAGTCAAATTATCAATTCTCTGATTTACTTTCGATTCAAACAGGGTTCAGATTTAATTATTGGGATTCAAGTAAAATCGCTACTGTAGACCCGCGAATTGCAATTCGATATCAATTGCAAGAAGATATTGTATTGAAAGCTGCTTGGGGTATCTTTCATCAATATCTCAGACTTGCTACACAACCGGATTTCACATTCTTCGATACATGGCTTCCAACTGATAATACTGTGCCTGCTAGCAAAGCGACCCATTATATATTTAGTATAGAAACCAAGCCATTTGAAGGGTATGATCTTAATTTTGATGTCTATTACAAAGACCTCAGAAATATAAGTGAACTTAAAGAGAATAATACACAAGGAAAAACTGTGAGTGATGTTTTCTTCACAGGCAATGGACAAGCCTATGGCGCAGAATTTTTCCTTCAGAAGAAGATGGGAGCTTTTACCGGCTGGGCTGGTTATGGTTTGGGATATGTGTTCGGACAATTCGATAGCGTGAATCAAGGAAGGCAATTCAGACCAAAATATGATCGCAGGCATGACATCAAGTTGGTAGGACTGTATAAACTCAATGAAGATTGGGAGTTTGGAGCAACATTCACCTTCCAAAGTGGTCAGTCATATACTGGCGCCACTTCCAGATTCTCCACTCGTAAACCCGGTGAAACAGTTGATGATGCATTCATCGTACCTGGAGATCGCTATGCCCTCAGACTTCCAAATACCCATCAATTGAATTTTAATGTTAATTATAATACAACATTGTGGGGCCTTCCGGCAAGAGTCATGATAGACATCTTCAATGTATATTCTCGAAGAGATATTTGGTTCCGATTCTATGACACTTCAAAGGAGATCACAGAAGTGACAGATGTTCGCCTTCTCCCCATTCTTCCAACTGTTGCTTTGGAGGTAAAATTCTAATGATTACATCAATCAAACATATCGCACTCAGTCTCTGCACCGTTTTTTCCATATTAGCACTCTCAAGCTGTGAAGATCCCGTAGCATTTGATTATATCCCGGAATATGCGGTGGAAGCTTATCTTCTAGTAGATGATCCCATCACGGAAGTGATGATCACCAAGAGTCAACCTGTTGCGGATACATTCGTGTATGAAAACAGTATAGTTCGCGATGCAAAAGTCTATATCATTCGAGATCAAAAAGATACAATGATGCTCCAATTCTTTTCTTCAGAAAGAGGAGGAGAATATAGATTGGCTGATACTACTATACGCGTTCAGCCTTCCACGAGATATGACTTTTTGGCTATTATGCCCGATGGCAAAAGAGTAACTGGTACGACTTTTACGCCCGAAAGAGTTCAATGGATCAATCCACCACGATCTGTACTGCAATATCCGACCGATACACTCAATTTGTTCGCCCCGGATTCACTTTCCATCAGTTGGACGCCAATTCAAGGAACACCTGAATATTTGATTGCTATAACATGTTTGGATACATTGGGTTATGGTAAATATCTTGATCCACCTACTCTAGATAGTAATCGAAAGATTTTCCGCTTCTTCCGTAGAAATCCAGATAGTCCACGCTTACGTAATCTTACGCTTTATGGTTTCTTGCAGGCAACAAAAGCGCCTGTCGTTTGGACTGCATTCAGATGGTATGGAAAACATAAACTGAGAATTATCGCGCCTGATAAAAACTTCATGAATTGGTTTAAAGCGCGTTGGGGAGGAAATGAGTATGACTATCGATTGGCAAGTGTCCAAGGAGGTCTTGGAGTATTTGCCTCGGGTTCTTATGTTGAACAAGAAACCTTCCTTCTGAAAAATCAAGAATAAGAATAAGGGTCTGAGATATGTGTACAACAATGCATGTTTCAGACCCTTCTTCATTGCCGGATAACCCTTGAAGTTGGTCAATAT
>JBIKKD010000043.1:0-9094 GCA_044360565.1 Kapaibacterium sp. (SeqCode) | reverse complement strand
GAGGCAAGATTTCCACGACCTGCATTATTGATGAGAATATCAATCCCGCCAAAATGATTGATGGTTTGTTCGACGCATGCTTGTGCTTGTTGGGGAATGCTCACATCCACTTGCATTGCAAGACAATTACCTCCAGCGGAAATGATTTCTTGTTGAACTGCTTGTAATTTGTCAAGCCTTCTTGCGCAGATTGCCACGGAATGTCCTGCTTGTGCTGCAATCTTTGCCAATTCCGCACCAATACCTGATGATGCGCCTGTGATGAGGAAAATGCTCATTGTTTACTGAATTTTAGTGAAAAAAGTGGATGTATGGTGGTTATCTTCGAATCTTGATAATATAGTATACTCCTATATTTTTTGGCCTGGTTTCAGTCCCACCATTATGCTGAATAGTTGGTGCGCCACCTATAGCGGTATTTGTTGTGAATGAGTGAGCATGAAGACCTTCTGTAGAAGTTGCCTTTGGAGTAGTATAATGAGAATTATCATTATCGGTATTTCCAGAACCAATTAAGTTGTTTACACCATTCGCCCGATGTTCAGACCAACTTATATCTTGAAAACTATGGCTATGTTCACCTCGCCAATCCGTTGAACCCGAATGTTGATGATCTGTTTGCGTATGATTATGTGATTTGAACTCATCTACTTGAATTCCTCCAAGTTTTGGTCCTATCCCTGTTCTTGCAGCATGTCCTGGATCATTACCAGAACCGCCGTCAACACCTCGTAAAAAATATCCGCGTAGATCAGGTAGATAAAGGTAGTCGGGTTTTCCTGATAGAAATTGGAGTTCAATCAATTCATTTTTTTCAACATTTGACAAATAGGGTAAAGAGTCGATTTTTCTGCCATCACATATAAACCACCCATTATCTTCAAGATAGAATTTATTCATCGAGTACATAAGTGGTAATACTGTTCCTATTGGGAAGTCTACAAATGGTGGACGAACCGGTTGTGGGTAAACTGCATAAAAATCTTGCTTGAAAGAAATAGTAGTATCAGAATCCTTATAGACACAAGCATCCAATTTTTGAGTACTTGAGGGTGTTAATCCTCCTAGCAAATATTGTCCAGAACCTTTGCTATTTACATATGCGAGCGAACTTTTTGGAATATTTGGAAATACATAAAGGAGATTATTAGTTCCATGTGCAAACACTTTAATGGTAATTGTTGAGAAAGTGCTATCTACATGGTAATAACCATTAGGAACCGATCTTCTTGGACTTTCTAGGGTACTATCTGTCCCAAGACTATTATACATATAAACTGCCGGAATAACAATTGAATCAGGTTTATAGCGAAGCAAGTGAAATTCCAATAGATAGGTCACTTTATTTGTATCTGTCTGTGCATAAAGAGGGGATAAACACATGACACAACATGTACAAAAAGCTATAGTCAATTGTAATATGAATGAGTTGTTTTTCATAACTTCCTAATAGTATAGATGACTCAATTTCTGAGTTTTTGAATCATTGAATAAATATATAACTCTTTCAGAATTGGGTTATCTCCCAATGCACTTTGTATGTTGTTATTTTTCTGTAAAGCTGGAATATCATTACTTGAAATCATGGTGTCAAACTTCAGGAGACATTCCTTATGCATTGCATGAACAGATATCTTTTTTTCTCCATACAGTGATGGTTTTGAATCAATAATGGATTGATCATTTGCCAGATAGAATATGTTATCTAGCTTATCTGATATACTTGCTGCTTTAGACTGATTACTAGACATTGCAATGAGAGTTTCACGTATCATTCTTACTGCTTTATTCAACTCTGCAATTTCTTTGGATTGTTTATAAATCTGATTTGCTAGAGTTGTTGTTTGTAATCCAACAGCAACATTTACTTTGTTTATTGCAAATGTGTCCCGAGCATCGGACCACGCAATGCCAACAATTTTTCCAAAGTCTTCATTCTGCATATCTTCTGGATGTACTGCAATTCCCAATCCATGATTGCCCCCGCTTGGTAAAATGAAATCACCCTTTTTGACAGCACCGAGAACTGAAACGGGAACTTGACCCATGAAAGCAACAGCTTCAAAATCGTGTTCCTTTCCATAGGCTGGCATATTGCCGAGTATCATAGGTCTACTTGAAACCACCATTAATTGTTCTGCACCTTCTGTTTCATATCGTATCTTCCCTTGGTGAATTCCAACTATATCGCTTTCCGCAAAGTCTGTAGTTGTTTCTTGTTTGGGCAACCATTCTGCATAATCTGCAGCACCGGATTCATATGTGACTCCGATTTGCGCATCCTTTTTTTCTATCCAGTGTTGAATCTTTTCTTTCGCTAATGTTGCTTCGCCAATAGCTTGGCCTTCTTGATAACCTGCTACTAACGCATCTGAAATATCACCTGCTGCTCCTATAACCTTAAATGCCATCTGTACTATTGTATTAGCTGTCCATCCCGCACCTGCACCTAATGTAGCTGCGGTAGATGCAGCAGCACTAGCAATTTGGGGGGGACCTGCTATAACCTCAACCCCTGATTGAACAGCTTTTTTTGTTTTACCTATCAAAGCAAGACCACTGAATATCGCTTTTTGTATCTTTGATTCTCTTTCTTTTTCAAGTTTTCTTTTTTCCTCCCTGTATGATTTGGAGGCATACATCTCTGCAAGTGTTTGCCCAGTAATTCTACCTACTGAGCCGCCAGTTGCATTTTCAAAATTCACAAAATAATTTGAAATTGAAGGAATTGGATTTGCGATTTTGATTTTAATTCCATTTCCGCCAGGGGTGGGATTATAAAATTGTGCAACATAATTGCCGATGGCTGTACCTTGTCCTTCAAATACATGCCCTCCCGTAAACTTTGAATACAATTGATTTGCGGCAGCTGTAGAACCATTTCCAAGTGCCATAGCATTTACCGCAGCTGTAGAGCCACTTCCAATAGCAATAGCATTTGCGTCAGCTATGTTATTATATCCAATAGCCACACCTTGTGTACCGGTAACTCTATTTACATTTCCTAAAGCAACACCAAATGTAGCATTGGGTGAAATTTGGTTTGAACTACCAAGAGCTATGCCATCTGATGCACCTGAACCAATTGTATTACTATTTCCGGAAGCTGTACTATTATCTGCAGAAACAATATTATTTCTTCCTCCGGCAATAGTTGACCATTGAGCATTCGAAGTGATTCTATTATTTTGACCTCCACCAATTGTACCATGATTTCCAGTAATTGAGTTGGTTTGACCACCACCAACAAAACTTGTGGAACCATTAATGATATTTGTACTACCACCAACAATCGCTGAGTAATCTGCGTTTGCATTGATATTATTATTTATACCCGACCCAATAAATGCATAATCACTTGAAGTGATCGTGCCTAATAAACCACCACCGATGGATGAATAATCAGAACCTGTAGTAATTGTATTTTGCCTTCCACTCTCTATTGAAGAGTAATGAGAAATTGAAGTAACTGTATTTAAAAAACCGCTACCGATATTTGAGTAATTTGAATTGGATATAGCATTCTTACTACCACCAACAATCACAGAATTATTACTATTATTTGTAGCTATTGTATGTGTAATTAAATTGGAGTCACCGGAAGCAATATAGCTTCGCAAAGAGTTTTGAGAAATGCTGTTATTTGATCCACTACCAATCCCAGATAATCTACCTTGATTCACATTGTTTTGTCCACCTGCAATAGTAGCATACATACCATTGTTTGTTACACTATTTGATTCACCACCTGATACTGTACCAAAATCTGCTGAAATACTATTTGTTCTACCACCGGAAATGATTGAGCTTGAGCCTATGATTTGATTATTCAAACCACCGGTAACAACTGAATGTGAGCCGTTAACAGTATTGTTTTGTCCACCTGCAATAGTAGCATATGCACCATTCTTTGTTAGAATATTTGATCCACCACCTGATACGGTACCAAAATCTGCTGAATTATTATTTGTTTTACCGCCGGAAATGGTTGAATGATTAGAAGACGAAGTATTGTTGGTACCACCAGAAATGGTTGAGCTTAAGCCTGTGATTTTATTATTCAAACCTCCGGTAATAACTGAATGCGAGCCGGTTACAGTATTGTTTTCTCCAGATGAAACACTCGAACTCATTCCCGAGGCAGTATTGGAATTACCACCACCAACAAATGCATTTTTTCCAGAAATTGTATTGCTTTCACCCCCAACTATTGCCGCTCCTGAAGCATTTGCATTATTATTGGAACCACCAGCAACCGTTGCAAATTCATGTAATGCTTTATTGAAGGTACCTCCTCCAACCACCGAACTAACTCCACTGGAAGTATTAGAACTTCCACCCGCTATGGTAGCATTTAGACCTCCAACCTGATTGCTCCTCCCGCCACCAACTGTTCCGTTTGATGCAGAACTTGTTACAGTATTATTGGAACCGGCTGTAACTGTTGTGTATACACCCAATGCACGGTTATTAGCACCACCACCTATAAATGACCAAGAACCAATAACTTGATTTCCTTGGCCACCTGCAACAGTACCATATGTACCACTGACAGTGTTTGTGAACCCACCCAAAATGGATGAATAGCTAGCACTTGTTCTATTCTCATCGCCACCGGCGATGATTGTACGGAAACCACTTGGATAATTTGCGAGTGCTTTTTCACCACTTTTTTTTTCATTAGGAAAGATTTTCTCACGAATGACAGGCGACAATTGCTCTAAACCGATTGCTTCATTTTCAACCGCACCGGCCATGAATGCATAAGCGGCTGATTGTAACGGTATGCGCATATTCTGTTTTTCGCCATTCACTGATATATCAATGAAATATGGCTTGTCAAACTTTATTGTGCGTGGAAGACCCGTCATTCCACCAAGTGAAAACTGATACAATCCTGTTTCACCAACAAGTACTGTGTCAATTTGCTCATGCAATGGAAAACCACCGAGCGAAGATTCGTAAATCCCAACACGAAAAACTTGTTTTCCGATCATCGGTTTTGAACCAAATGAGGATGTCAGCATACCCTGAATGCTCAATGTGCGAAGCGTATTCGTCTGGGAATAAAGTTCATGTCTTTGGAGACTAATGAACCCTACCAAGAGTAGGATAAATGGAAAGAGGTTGCGCATGATTGGACTCATTAATTGGAATGGAGATTTGTACGAA
This sequence comes from Kapaibacterium sp. (SeqCode), assembly GCA_044360565.1. Classification (GTDB taxonomy): domain Bacteria; phylum Bacteroidota; class Ignavibacteria; order Kapaibacteriales; family UBA961; genus UBA961. The sequence continues at coordinate 3,922 of JBIKKD010000043.1, read as the reverse complement.
TATAGCTAAAGTCATAGGATTGCATCCCTAACTCAATCAAGGAGTTATTCACATGGTCGATCGAAGCCTTTCGATCTCATCTCTTAGTTCCGCTGCTCTCTCGAAATCAAGTTCTCGAGCAGCTTTTTTCATTTCTTCATATAGTTGATCAATGAGGTCTTTTCTTTGATCATCAGTGAGATATTTCATCATAGGTTCGGCGGATCTCCGAATTCTTGATTGTTCTAGTTCACTGCGTTTTTTTACTTTATTTGCCTGAATATCAGCAACGGAAGTTGATTGTAAAATTTCTTCCAGCGATTTATAGACAGTTGTCGGATTAATTCCATGTTCAGTATTATAAGCAATTTGTTTTTCTCTTCTACGATTGGTTTCATCAAGCACTGCCTGCATGGATCTTGTGATTCTATCCGCATATAAAATCACCAAACCCTCTGAATTTCTGGCTGTTCTTCCGGCGATTTGAAGGAGTGATCTTTCGCTTCGCAAAAAACCTTCCTTATCCGCATCGAGAATTGCAACCAGTGATACTTCGGGCATGTCGAGACCCTCTCGAAGTAGATTCACGCCTACCAATACATCAAATTCACCGAGTCTAAGATTACGAAGAATTTCCACGCGTTCGAGTGCGTCGATTTCAGAATGAATATATGCGACCTTGATGCCAAGATTCGTGAGATATTCTGATAAATCTTCAGCCATGCGTTTTGTGAGCGTGGTTACAAGCACGCGCTCTTTCTTGGGAATGCGCAAGCGAATTTCATAGAGTAGATCATCAATTTGTGTGCGAACTGGTCTGATATCCATTGCTGGATCAAGAAGTCCTGTTGGACGAATCACTTGTTCCACAATCACGCCTTCACATTTTTCCAATTCATAATCAGCCGGTGTGGCACTCACGAAAATTGCTTGATTGATCAGACCTTCTACTTCTTCAAATCTAAGCGGTCTATTCTCCAATGCAGAGGGAAGTCTGAATCCATGCTCAACTAATGTGGTCTTACGCTTTCTATCACCATTGTGCATCGCGCGTAGTTGAGGAAGCGTCACATGACTTTCATCGATGATGAGCAGATAGTCTTCCGGAAAATAGTCAAACAAACACTGAGGTCTTTCACCGGGTTGTCTTCCGGTCAAATGCATGGAATAATTTTCAATTCCTGAGCAATAACCTACTTCCTTCATCATTTCCAGATCATAGAGCGTGCGTTGTTCAAGTCTTTGTGCTTCAAGCAATTTATCTTCCTTACGCAATGCGATCAATTGATCACTCAATTCATTCTTGATATCCGCCATTGCTCTGATCAATTCATTTTGAGGTGTGACGAATTGTCTAGCAGGGTAGAGTGTGACTGAATCTATTCTACCTAGCAATTGACCCTCAACTCTCGAAATGATGCTGAGTTTTTCGATTGTATCACCGAACATTTCTATGCGAATGCCTTTTTCATCTTCTTGTGCAGGCATAACATCAATTACATCCCCACGAACGCGAAATGTACCGCGAGTCCATTCAAAATCATTTCTTGAATAGAATAAATCTGTGAGTCGATATATGAGTTTCTTACGATCGATTTCTTGTCCTTCAAACAAATGAAATACCATCGAAGCAAATGATTCTTTATCACCAATGCCATAGATGCAACTCACTGATGCAATGATGATGACATCCCGTTTACCTTCCACCAAGGCGCTCGTAGCACGAAGGCGAAGTCGATCAATTTCATCATTGATGGCAAAATCTTTTTCGATAAATGTGTCAGTTGTTGGGATATAGGCTTCCGGCTGATAATAGTCATAATAGCTGATGAAGAATTCAACATTATTATTGGGAAAAAACTGTTTGAATTCACCATACAACTGAGCGGCAAGAGTTTTATTTGGAGAGATGATCAATGCGGGTCTTTTGCACTCAGCAATGACATTTGAAATCGTGAATGTTTTCCCGGATCCAGTAACCCCGAGCAATGTCTGAAATGTGTCTCCGCGAACTATACCTTCCGACAATTGTCGAATTGCATCGGGCTGATCTCCAGCAGGTTTATAGTTTGAGACTAATTCGAACTCTTTCTGTATCATGATTGTTCTTTGCTCCTTAGAAGGGCAAATTTCATTGTTTTTATCCGTTTTCCGCAGTCAAAAAGGAAAAAATATATTGACAACCCCCCTCTTGAAACTGTATATTTACGGCTCTGATTCATGAATATGATCAGGGAGCTTTTCTGTAAGACTCCTCAATTCAATGGATTGTCAAGCTTTTACAGAGTTATCCACATGTTTTCCACTTGTCTCATTATAGAATTGTACCGCATATGAAATTATCAGAATTCAGGTATATCGCCCCAAAATCGAATATTGCAAAATTTCCTGCAGATCCGAGAGATTCTGCCAAAATGATGGTCTTGAATAAAGCCACCGGAGAGATGGAAGACAAAACATTCAGAGACATCATGGATTATTTCCAGAAGGGTGATTGCATTGTCGTGAATGAGACGAGAGTATTTCCTGCTCGCGTATTTGGGAAAAAGGAAAAAACCAATGCAAAAATTGAAGTGATGTTGCTTCGCGAATTGAAAGCTCAAGAGCGCATTTGGGATGTACTTGTTGAGCCGGCAAGAAAAGTCCGCATTGGAAACAAAATTTATTTCGACAATAATAAATTCTATTGCGAAGTGGTGGACAATACCACAAATCGCGGAAGAACTGTTCGTTTCAGTTATGATGGTGATTTATTCAAGGTCATAGAGCGCATCGGTGAAATGCCATTGCCCGCATATATCAAGCGTGATCCGACAGAGCATGACAAAGAAACATATCAATGCGTATTTGCAAATCCAAATAAGACCGCTTCAATTGCACCTCCAACAGCAGGCTTGCATTTCACGCAGAAGATGCTCAAAGAATTGGAAGCAAAAGGTGTTCGCATTGCAACTGTGAGTTTGAATATCGGACAAGGAATTTTTGAGAATATCGAAGTGGAAGATCTCACAAAGCATCGTATGTATTCCGAATATTTTGAAATCACGAAGGATAATGCCGACACCATCAATAAATCGCTCAAGTCCAAGAAAAATGTTTATGCTGTGGGTTGTAGCGTTGCTCGTGCTTTAGAAGCAAGTGTTTTGACAACCGGTGCGGTAAAGCCGAATAAGGGATGGACCGATAAATTCATTTATCCTCCTTATGAGTTCAAAATCGCGAATCGTTTCATCACGAATTTTCATCCACCTGCAACACCTTCCATCTTATTGTCTGCCGCATTTGCCGGAAAAGAACTATTGTTCAAGGCATATAAGAGAGCAATCAAGAGTGATTATCGACTCTTCGCATATGGTGATGCAATGTTGATCATCAATGAGTGAGAAGATGAAAATCACACCTGAATTGTATGATTTTTCGCAAGCATTTTTTACATCGTATGAACAAGAAGGGAAACTCGTTTCCTTTTTTGGAGATGGCCACCCGTATTATGCAGGTAGCGTCGTAAAGGCAATGGCAAGTGCGAAAAATGGATATGCTCATATTGCATCCTTATTCCAAGAAGATATCAAAAAAGCAGAGCAAGACGGATATGAAGCAAATCAATCCGAACTTGATGAGTTTTTCGAGCGATTGGATGAGGAGTTCAAACCTACCGTGGTTCATGTTGAGAAATTGACATCAACCATCACCGAAATCATTGTGCATGCACCAGCGGCTGCGAGAAATTTCCGACCAGGTGAGTTTTATCGTATGCAGAATTATGACACCGATCCTATCATTATTGATGGGAAGCGAATGTCTATGGAAGCATTGGCGATGACTGGTGCATGGACAGATGTGGAGAAAGGACTTCTTTCCATGATAGTATTGGAGATTGGTGCTTCTTCACGCCTTGTGCAATATGTGAAGCCCGGACAAAGACTCGTTGTGATGGGTCCAA
>JBIKKD010000234.1:0-2903 GCA_044360565.1 Kapaibacterium sp. (SeqCode) | reverse complement strand
CAGGACTAAAATCCGATGGATCATATGTTTGTGAAAAAAGACGGAATGCCATCAAAGATTCCAAATTACAATAATGCATCTCCCATCTATGAAGGGGATGATCTTGTGACTCGTGGGAATATGCTTATGAAAATTAGGTGAATGATCCTATGCTGCTGAATCAATCTGCACAAACATACAAGAGTGTGTCTTGAATGTCAAGAAAAAAAACCCCGAAATGTGAGGAATTATGCCAATTTAAAAAGAGAAACACAAAAGAAAATGTATTTTGAGAGTGATAATCTTGACTTTTGGAACAATTTATCATGTCCTCACAATCACGCTTTGCCTGGTATATGTATGACTGGGCAAGTTCTGCATTTACAACGACTGTCATTACTGTCTTCCTCGGACCATACCTTACTTCCATTGCCCAAACAGAGGTAGCGACTTTCGGAGCTTTATATGTTTTCGGCATACCGATAGCTCCTCAATCATTGTTTCCTTATGCTGTTTCCAGTTCTGTATTCCTTCAATTTTTATTGCTTCCCATCATTGGATATGCATCCGATGGACCTCTTGGAAAAAGAGCTGTCATTTTGATGTGTACTGCCATCGGTGCTTTGGCAACGATAGGTATGTATTGGGTTGAATCGGGAAATGCAATGCTTGGAGCATTACTTTTCATCATAGCAAATGGAGCTTATGGGTCTTCAATCGTGGCATATAATGCCATGCTGAATGATATTGCAGATGAGGAATCAAGAGATCAAGTATCCGCACGTGGATTCGCAATTGGGTATGCGGGAGGAGGATTATTATTGCTATTAAATCTTGGATTGTATCTGATGAAAGATTCCATTGGAATCAGTGGTGGTCAAGCAGTAAGAATATCACTTGCATCAGCCGGTGTCTGGTGGGGAATATTTACTTTTATTCCATTCTTGAGAACCCCAAAAACTCAACCTAAAAAGACCAATGAAGGTATATTGATTTCCATTTCTGGAATGAAGGAAATACTCCATCAACCAAGAATTCTACTGTTCTTGATTGCATTTCTACTCTTCAATGATGGTATTCAGACTGTGATTTCGATGGCAGCGCAATTCGGAAGCGAAGAATTGAAATTGCCACTTGAAACTCTTCAAGTATCGATTCTGCTGGTTCAAATCATCGCAATCTTTGGTGCTTTGATGTTTGGCAAACTTGCACAATCATCTTCTGCATTGAATATGTTGATGCTGAGTTTATTCCTATGGATGAGCATCATCATCTATGCCTATGCATTTCTTCCACCGGGTTCTTCTATTCATTTTTATGTGTTGAGTGCTGTGATTGCTCTTGTTCTTGGAGGAAGTCAATCATTGGCAAGATCGATTTACTCAAAGATTATTCCTGCGGGGAGCGAATCACGATATTTTGGGATATATGAATTGACCGATCGAGGAAGTAGTTGGCTTGGGCCACTATTATTCGGAATTAGTTTGCAATTGAGTGGATCATATCGCTCCGCATTGCTTGCCTTGATTATTTTCTTTCTTCTTGGAATATTATTTCTCGGATTATTTGCAAGAAGAACAAGACAAGAAACTTGATCAAGACTTCAAAGCTTTTTGAATGAGATAGAATAGAGAGACATATTCTTTTTCTGTTCCAATCTTCATACCCAATTCACAAGTTGGATTGAGAGAATAATATCCAATGACATTCCTCTGCTGGATGATTTCTTTTTTCATGTCAGCACATGCATGTTTGCTTAGTCCGGGATCCTTAAATCCATGATCACCCGCCATTCCGCAACATCCGAGTGTTTCGGGAATGAAAACTTGAGTGGCTAATGTAGATGTAATCGCTTTCATTCTTTCTGTGGCTTGACTCATCTGCATAGAACAAGGAGGATGAAGAATTGCCATGCCTTCGAGCTGTTGAATTGGAAGTGTATCAATAAGCATTTCGGCAAATGTAAGCAGGTCCATCAAATGCATGCTTTTACGAATATGTGAATAGCAAGAATATGAATCTGTAAGAACAATTGAATCTTTGGGAATTTGATCTGACCAGTTATGAAATGCTATATCAGCAGATGATTCCGAACCTTTGGAAGAATATGCAAGTCCGCAACAACGATTCGCAATGTCATTTGGCATTGACAAATTCAAGCCGACTCTTTGGGATAGAGAAAGAATCAAGTCCGGCAATGCTGGTAAATCGACATTTGGCTTTGCAAATAATCGTGCCGTGCAAGAAGGTAGATAGATGATCTTGGAAGTGTTGTTATTTTCAAGATTGTTTTGTTTCCAAGAAGTAGGAAGTCCCGATATCCATTGAGGAGTATTGAAAAGGGAAGATCCAATCATGGATATCTTTTGTAATGCATTGTCTCCAATGAATCGAGATACTAGATGTCCTGCCTTCATTTTTCTTCGGATTGATTTGTCTCTATCTTGTATTGATTGAGCTTCTTTGTCATATCTATCTTTTGAATCAATATCAAGCGACATAGTTCTTTTCTCAAGTATGTATTGCCCTGTATTAATTTGTACCGGACATGCAAGAGAACATAGACCATCTGTTGCACAAGAATCAATTTGGGCATAATTCGCAAAATCAGATAATTCTTTTCGAATGATTGGATCATGTTCAAGAGCTATTTCTCTATCCAGAATGATGCGTTGCCTTGGAGATAAAGTATACTGATGCGTAGGACAATGCGATTCACAATATCCACATTCAATGCATGAGTCAATGATATCATGCACAATAGGAAAAGGTTTTACATGCTTTACATGACATGTAGGATCATCAGATATGATGACTCCCGGATTCATGATTCCATGCGGATCGAATAATTGCTTGATTCGCTTCATTAATGCATATGCTTCATTACCCCATTCATGGGAAACAAATGGAGCGATATTTCTCCC
>JBIKKD010000233.1:0-2906 GCA_044360565.1 Kapaibacterium sp. (SeqCode) | reverse complement strand
CCAGATCGGCAATCAGATCTTTGAAATATGCTTCTGAATTGATCAAGGATTCACGCAAAGTACTCTGGATGTTCCCACAGGGTGAGCTGATTCATCAAGAGCTGAGACCCATTCAGGCATATACGGGGATGGCGAATATGGTTGGTATGTTGGGTAGAGCATGGTGTGTACCGGTTGCCATTCGTTATGATTTTCTTCATGAACAACAGCCCGAAGCATGGCTTTCGATCGGTGAACCTGAGCTTATGACTGCGGAAGCTTTTCCTGATAAATTCTCAATGACCGAGCATTTTCGCATTCGTCTGACTGATTTGATGGATGAAGTCCGAGTTGATGTGATGGAGAATCGAAAAACCGGATATGAGGTTTTTCTACAAGGTAAAACATCTGTCGAAAAGAGGTGGGATTCCGTTCGAGGCATGGAATAATCCTATAAATCAGTCTTTTTTTATTTGCCTTTCATGAATTCAAGGACTATGTTTGTGATATGCAGAAATTGAGATACATATTTTTAGCTCTCATCACGACAATCACCGTATTTGCGGCTGAGATATCTTTCGATCACATGACAGCAAAATCTGATGGAAAGGTGATTACCGTTGAATGGCGTCCAAGTCTTGAAAAAGGGGTCAGATTATATGAATTAGAGCGTAATTCAGGTAATGAAGGATTTCGTTCTATCGCAGAATTAGAGCCAAAAGGAGCCCAGTTTACCTATCGTTTCATAGATGAAAATGCTTTGATGAAAGGTGGGAATAATGAGAGGATTTTGGGGAAAGTATATTCGTACAGGGTTAAAGTCATTGCCTTTGACAATTCCATTTCTTATTCAAACATTGTGAATGTCAGTCATAGTGTGAGCGGAATTCGTCGCACTTGGGGTATGATTAAAGAAATGTTCCGTTGATATGATTCCAACATTTTTGATTGTCTTTATGCGTAACTCCCTTTTATGTTTGGGTTTGTGCATGCTTTGTTTTGTCCCCGAATTATTGGCGGATAAGTGCGGAACATTCGGTAATCGTTATGATGCAACCATTAAAGCGATTCAAAAGGGAGAGCGAATTCTCAAGCCTGATTTGCCTTTCTCATATGTGTCAAACAATAATCATTTTCGAGTTCATTACACCTTGAGTGGTTCTGATGCTGTGGATTCCGTGGACTTGAATCGCAATGGCATACCAGATTATGTGGATGCAACTGCTGAAACCTTGGAATACACATATACCATCCAGATTGATAGCATGGGATTTCCTTCTCCACCGAATAATGGGGAAAATGGCATGGATCCTTATGATGTATACCTCATAGACCTCTCTAAACAAGGCTATTATGGTTTGACCACTTCGGAATTGTCATTGCCCGGTTCAACAAATCAGCATAGATACACACTGACATATATTGAGCTTGACAATAATTATAGTAAGGCAGACAAGACAGGCAATGGGAGTCCATCATTCAATACTTTTGAATTGGATGCCTTAAAGATTACAGCGGCACATGAGTTTCAACATGCCATTCATCTTGCCAATTATGGGATGAATGATCAGTTATATGATGTTTCTTTATATGAAATGTTCTGTACATGGATTGAAGCTTATCATTATCCAGAAATCAAAGATTATCACTATTATGTGAAGAATTTTTTCCTTCAACCAAAAGAATATCGTTTTGGGCAAAGGTATTCCACTAATGTTGCTTCGGGTTATGCAAATGCACTGTTTTTTGAGTATCTGCATGAAAAATCGAAAGAAAAATCTCTTGGATTTAGGCCATTATTGGATTTCTGGGTAAATATTGACAGAATGGTATTGCCATATCGTGCATTGGAATTATCATTGGCATATAATGGACTTCCACTTCATGAATTATGGTGCGGATATCTGGAGAGGGTATATCATACTGGAAAAAGAGCACAGGGTAAAGATCCCAGAACTTTATTCAACGATGCAGAATCATTTCCACTGCTAAACATGGATACCGCCACAGCCAATCCTGAAGCAGTATTCACGGGATTTGTATTTCCATATGAAATCATGGGCCTGGCATCCCCACTTTCGACCGGTGAAGAGTTGACAGACACAACACATGTTTTGATTTCACCTGCTTATGCCGATTGGTTTTCAATTATTGGCGACCAAGAAATAGCATATATAGTCAAGGCAAACAATAATACTAGCATCAATATCAATGTAAATAGTGTGCCTTATTGTTCATTGAATAGGCTTTCTCAAGGCAGATTATTTCTTCCGGCAGATAAACCATATCCAAATCCGGTGGTGCTGAGTAAGCATTCAAAACTATCATTGTCATTGCCGAATTCGGTACAACTTGGTGATGACTGCCAAGTGAACATTTTCACTGTAAATGGAACTCCTGTATATTCTTTTACAGCAAAAGCGCAGATTGATGAGCAAAACAAATCAAGATTTCCTGCTGTAGTTATGGTTGTGACACTTGAAGACATAACCGTACTTGATCCCGCAGTATATATATTCACTGTGTCTTCAAAAGGAGCTGAAATCTCTGGAAAATTTGCCGTCAAACCCTGAGAACTTCTCCCCAGTTTATCCACATTTTTCCGTGGAAAATCCCGCAATCCTCTATTCAGTTGCTAGTTAGGATATTCTTCCTGTCAATGTGGAAAATGCTGTAATTTTCTAAAAATCAGAGATTTAATTTTGCTCATTGTACAATTTCCCGTAAATTTGTGGTCTTCGCTTTTGGCGAGGATTAGTTAAACTAGATAAATAATCATCTTCATAAATATTCTATTGCAGTAGGTTAAGGCAGCTATGTCAGACATCTCAAAAGTTCGGAATATTGGTATTTCTGCCCACATTGATTCGGGCAAGACCACGCTCAGCGAGCGCATTTTGTTCTATACAGGTAAGATCCACAAGATC
>JBIKKD010000232.1:0-2915 GCA_044360565.1 Kapaibacterium sp. (SeqCode) | reverse complement strand
CTTTCAGGTGCATTTAAGGATGTTCCTGAACAATGGAAATCCCTCATTGCATTCTTCGATGGACAAGAATGGAATGCAAAAGAAGATATGCTCGCTGCAATTCCGGAATCATTCAAAGCCGTTTTCAATGATCATGATTGTGCAATGATTGCATCGCTCTATTGGGGCATGAAAGCCACCAAGCAATCCTATCTTGGATTTAGATTGCGAGATGCCGTGATGGAAACAATGAATATCGCTCGTTCAGCAAATAAATATTTCAATGATGCCGAACCATGGAAATCCATCAAAACAAATCCTGAAGAAGCTTCAAAGACATTATATGTTTGCTCTCAAGTTCTCTATGCTCTGTCCATCGCATTTGCTCCTATTATTCCGCATACTGCAAAGAATATCGCGATTGCATGCGGTGAGGAACCCAAGACGGGAGATCACTCCTCAATTGGACTTAATGCGTGGAATTGGATTGCTCAACCAGTTCTCGCTTGTGGTCAACATATTACACAGCCACCAATATTATTCACCAAACTTGAAGACTCCGTGATAGAAGAAAAAATCAAGTCCATGGAACAAAGTCAATTGCCCGCTGAAGAATTGATTTCAATTGAAGATTTCAAAAAAGTGAAATTGCGCACCGCGAAAATTATTCATGCAGAAGCAGTTCCCAAAAGTGAAAAATTGGTCAAACTGCAGGTTGATTTGGGCAATGAACAAAGACAAATTCTCGCAGGCATCGCAAAGCATTATTCACCCGAATCCTTGATTGGAAAAACTATCGTCGTGGTGGCAAATCTCAAGCCGGCAAAACTCATGGGAATGGAATCTCAAGGAATGCTTCTTGCGGCAAATGCAGAGGATGGATCTTTGGGACTCGTCATTCCTGAAATTGATGGAATTGGTTCAGAAGTTCGTTGAGGTATTCTATGAAAGCAAGTATTGATTGGAAAGGCGGAATGTTACTCGAAGGCATTAATGCCGAGGGTATGTCCACATATTTTGACACTCATCATCCTGAGCAAAAACATGGCACTCCGATGGAGATCATGCTTCAAGCGATGGGCTCTTGCTCGGTGATGGATGTGATTGCGATTCTAGAAAAGAAACGCAAGAAAATCACGGCATTGCATGTAGATATTGATTCGGATAGAGCATCTGAGCATCCGAAAGTATTCACAGCCGTGAGACTACATTATACATTGATCAGTCCGGATGCCGAACTCAAAGATCTGGAGCGTTCTGTAGAACTTTCGCAGCAAACATATTGCAGTGCATCCGCGATGTTTCAGAAATCAGGTTGCGCTGTATCATGGACTTGCGAAGTGAAATCCGCTTAACATTTTCCGAGCATTTTAAGCCTTTCGATTCTTGATGCTTCATTTCGAAGAAGCCAATCATCCTGACTCAATATTGCATAAGCAGAAGCAAAAAATGGTTGTGCTTGATCATGATGTCCTTTCGCGAGCAGGCATTCGCCAATTTCTTCAACCAAATATCCATCATTCGGAAGACTGCGTTGTTTGCGCTCATCCGCAATAACATATAATTCCCTCAAAGCCTCATCTGTTCTGTTCAGTAGACGAAGCATCTTAGACATGGACCAATGGGCGATCAGTGCTTCTTCATGCCTGAGTCGTTCTCTATACCATGTTTCATTATTGAGAAAACATTCCAAAGCTTGATCGAATCGACCCAATCCATGCATGGTCCAACCGATATTATTATACAAAGACCCAAGCCAGCTCTTAGTTTTTGCATCTTGAGAATCTTCGGCAAACTGCATCGCCTTCATATTCCATTCCAATGCTACTTCTCCCTCTGAAATGATCCCAAGCATATGCGCGGCATCCACTGCATGAAAATCTATGCCATGTTCAACTGCTTCATTCCATGCAGTGAGAAAATCTTCACGACCACGGTCTTCGATTTGCATGGAATTCAATAATCTTCCTCTCTCAAGATGATATCGAATCAATGGAATGATGCGATCGATTCCATTCAGATCATCTATGAGTTCTTTGGCAGATTGAAGATATGCCTTGCACCCTAGAGGATCATGGAGAAGACTCTTGCAACGAGCAAGTTGAGTGTACAATTGAGGAAGAAGTGTTGAATCTTCATGTTCTGTCAGTTCATCGACATATTCCAAGAAAGCTTCCTCTGTTTGAGCAGGATCTTGATATTTCCACTCTTTTTCAAATTCATATGCTTCAAAATTCATAGTCTTTCTCCAGTTTCAGTGGAGAAGATACAAATGTGATTCACATCAAAATAAACCGAGATATCCTTGCCATTTGGATGCATTTCAGAGACGGGGAGTCGCATGGATTTTCTCGTTCCACCGGAAAGCATGTGAAGTATCATTTCATGTCCATGATATTCGGATTGATCGATTGTGGTTTTCCAAATAGGACCGGAGATTTCATAGGCCTGAATGGAACAATGCTCAGGTCTGATACCGACAGTAATCTGTTTGGGAATGGATATTTGTGTTGAAAGCACAGAATGTGAAATGGAGAATATTGCACCTCCATTCTCTTCGGTGAAATGTATCATATCTCCTTCTGAATGTGCCGTGCCTTTGAAGAAATTCATATTCGGACTACCCAGAAATCCAGCTACAAAGAGATTGTTTGGAGATTGATAGATCTCTTGTGGAGTTCCAATTTGCATTAATTTCCCTTTGTTTAACACAGCAATGCGATCACCCATTGTCATCGCTTCTGCTTGATCATGCGTAACATAAATACCAGTGATGCCGAGTCTTTTTTGAAGATTCACGATTTCTGCCCGCATATGGAGTCGCAATTGCGCATCAAGATTTGAGAGGGGTTCATCGAAAAGAAAAACCCTTGGTGTGCGAATGATTGCCCGGCCCAATGCCACGCGTTGTCTTTGTCCGCCCGAGAGTTGTTTTG
>JBIKKD010000231.1:0-2920 GCA_044360565.1 Kapaibacterium sp. (SeqCode) | reverse complement strand
GTTTGCACCATACAATGAGGTGTCAGACTTATTCTATCTGAATGATTTCAATTGGAATGTGGCTCCATCGAATCATGAGACAAAAGAATTTCGCATTATCAAAGATCGCATTGAAGATATCCTAAATCAGAATACCTATGTATTTGATTTCATGATCAATGAAACGGAATTGAAGTTCTTCATCAAGCATAATCTTGCGAGTGGTTCTGATGATGCAAAAATCTTAATTGACAAAAACAATTTCGTACCAATCTATTTGCGCTGGCTCACACAAGTAAAACCCTATATAGATTTCGATTGGGCAGAAGGAAGAAAGCAGAGTATTCTCGATAGTGATTTCTTCTTGGCCGATCTCTTTGTAGATGATAAAGGAACCATTAGCATTGATGATGATACTCCCATCAAAGATGAGTTATTCGTGGTGTTCAAGAATAGTCATTATGAAATTGCAAAAGAAGATCTTAAGTCTTTATTCAATGCCATTATTGAAATCAAGAATAAAGATCACTATGAGCAGTTTTGGAAGAAATATCGCAGAGAGCCGCTGAAAGAGTTTCAGCAGTACATCATTGATCGTCGTGATTTATTGATACCACAAGATGTACGTGAAAGAAAAGGTGCTTTTTATACCCCGCAAATATGGGTGGAACTTTCGCAGAATTATTTGGCAGAAGTATTGGGCGAGAATTGGCAGGATGAATATTATGTATGGGACTGTGCCGCAGGAACAGGAAATTTGTTAGTGGGCTTAACGAATAAGTATAATGTATGGGCTTCAACACTTGATCAAGCAGATGTGAATGTGATGCATGAACGCATTAATAATGGGGCAAATCTTTTACATGATCATGTCTTTCAATTTGACTTTTTGAATGATGATTTTACGAAGCTGCCACAAGAATTGCAGAATATCATCAATGATGAAGAAAAGAGAAAGAAATTGGTGATGTATATTAATCCGCCATATGCGGAAATAGCCGGCAAGAGGACCGGAGTAAATCTAAATAATATACATGATAAGTACAGTGAAATATTAAAAGTCGCAAATAGAGAGTTGTATGCTCAATTCTTGATCAGAATATATTACGAGTTGCAAGGTTCTTTTATTGCTGAATTCTCGAAGCTTAAAGCACTGACAGGCTCAAATTTCAAAACATTTAGGAATCATTTTAAAGCTAATCTTTTAAAATGTTTTGTTGTTCCTGCGGATACATTCGATAATGTGGTTGGCAAGTTTCCAATTGGATTTAAAATCTGGGATACCAATTATGAAGGTATTTTTAATTCGATAATAGCAGATGTGTATGATAAGAATGGCTTTAGATTAGATAAACATGGTTTTTACTCTAATGATAACTCTGAATATTTTAGCAAATTTGTCAATATATTTAAGTTGAAAAATGGTAATCCATTAGGCTGGTTAGAGGGTGTAACTCGAAATGATTTTCAATCACAGGATGGAATTGTGATTTTAAATACTAAAGAGCAGATTGCAGTACCAAGAGGAATTTATATTTACAAAGAAAATCTAATTACCTCTCTATTATGTTATGCTGTTAGAAAATGTATAGATGCTACTTGGCTCAATGATCGTGATCAATTTTTATATCCTAGTGATGGATGGAAGCGAGATACTGAATTCCAAAATAATTGTTTGACTTTTGCTTTGTTTAGCAATAATATTCAGTCAAAGTATGGCACCAATCACTGGATCCCCTTCACCGAACAAGAAGTGAATGCTCGTGGGAAATTTACCAGCAATTTCATGACTGATTTCATGCGTGGAAAAATCAAGCAAGAAGAAGAGGATGGTTTATTTGGCAAGGAATCATTAATACCAAAGGAGCCATTAGTGTTTTCTCCGGAGGCCCAAGCAGTCTTTGAAGCTGGTAAAGCCCTCTGGACATATTATCACAAGCAACCGGGTTGCAATGTGAATGCCTCCCTCTATGATATTCGTGAGCATTTTCAGGGTCGTAATGACAAAGGCAAAATGAATAATAAAAGCGATGATAAGCACTATATGGAATTAATTGGGAATCTTCGTGCATCGCTGAAAGTCCTAGCTGATGCCACAGCACCCAAAGTATATGAATATGGCTTTTTGAAAGAATGATGGTTTTTGCCTAAACTTTTTCCCAATGAAGTAAATCAAGGAATGTTACTGGAAGTCAAGTACTGGCTTCATTCTTGACACAATTTCCATCCCAAGTAGCCCATATCCATGCTAAAAGATGCGGATTCCGTAAATTGTGCCTACATACTATAACAATCAATTGATACCAAAACAATGAATGTACCTCTGCTTGACCTCAAACTTCAATATGCTACACTCAAACATGAGATTGAACCAAAGATTCTTTCACTCATGGAATCGCAATCACTCATTCTTGGTAAAGAAGTTGAGCAATTGGAAGAGACATCCGCAAAGTATTGTAAAAGCAAGCATGCGCTGGGTGTTTCAAGCGGTACGGATGCATTGCTCATGGCTCTCATGGCTCTGAATATTGGTCCTGGCGATGAGGTCATTCTTCCAACATATTCATTCTTCGCAACAGCAGGTGTGGTATCTCGATTACATGCTGAACCTGTTTTTGTGGATGTCGATCCGGTCACTTTCATGATTGAACCTGCGCTGATAGAACAGGCAATCACGGATAAAACAAAAGCGATTATTCCCGTGCATTTATATGGTCAGGCCGCAGATATGGATGCAATCATGAAGATTGCCAATGCCCACAATATTCCCGTCATCGAAGACTGCGCGCAGGCAATTGGCACGCAAATGCCGGATGGCCGACGAGTTGGTTCTATCGGCCTTATGGGGTGTTTTTCCTTTTATCCCACCAAGAATCTTGGCGCATTTGGCGATGCAGGACTCATCACCACAAATGATGATGCCCTCTTTGTGCATCTACAA
>JBIKKD010000042.1:0-9348 GCA_044360565.1 Kapaibacterium sp. (SeqCode) | reverse complement strand
CAATTATTTGTGTCTCTTCTTTTTGTACTTCAACAGTCTCTTTGGGTTTATTTGGATCAGGAAACAATTCCCAGTGCAATGTTTCTGTTGCTTTATGTTCAACATCTGCAAGAACCCATGATTCTTGTTCATGTATGAATTCACGCGTTTGTTGAGTTTCAATCCTTTTTTGCTGAAGTTTTACTCCCAGTTGTTGCTCATTCATGAGCCATTCAAAAATGACGGCTAAGGCTGAATCATTTGAAGCAAATAAATCACAAATGTTTTGTTCATGAGTAAAACCGTCGAAATATCGCATTCCGCGAAATATTTGTTGCATTGTTTTTGAAAATGCTCGCACAAGATCAGCTTTTACTATCACGCTTATTGGTTTGATATCAGTGCCTTCACCGATCATGTCAACCTGAACCATGACATCAATTTCACCTTTTCGATACTCATCAAGCGTTTTTAGGCGAATCTTCTCCGGAATGTCTTGTCCAATTCTGGCGGTCTTCCAATCAGGAAATCGTTCCAATACAAATTCAAGAATCGCTTGAGCATGCATATTACTCATTGCAATGATGAGCATTTGATGAGTTCTTTTGCTTCTCGTGGAATTCTTTATTTGATGCTCTACAGAACTATTTCTTTTTTGTTTGAAACGCTCAAATGCTGGTGTGAGAAGAGATTCCAAATACACTGTATGGAAACGCATATTGCGTCTGGCAAGAAATGCATCCACATCTTTTTCGCCGGATGTCATTTCCTGCATTTGACTGAGCGATAATTCCACTTCTTCTTGCGTGTCAATATTCCTGAGTTTGATTTTGTAATCAATCATATTGACCGAAACACGCTTCAATATTTTCCCTTCTTCATGTGCATCGCGAAGCAATACTTCATGTAGTGCTGTATAAAAGCGTTCATTGTCGCGAATCTCGAATGGCACTCCGAACAATGATTTATTATCGGATCTAACTGGCGTTCCTGAAAGTGCTACACTACATGTATGGGGTAATTTGGTGATCGCCTGTGCCCATGTTCCTTCATCTGAGAGATGATGCACTTCATCAAAAACAAACATGCATTCTTCTTTCGATGTGAATGATTGTAATGCAGCATTTCCTGTCTTTCCGGATGCATATTGATAGGTGGTGATGATGATGTCTGTTTGAGTATTCTTCAGAAATGTTTTGTCTGAATCTGCCACGCAAAAAGTTAGAGGTGGTGCTCCTATATTGCGAAGTACCATCGATAGTTCTTTTGCATCTGCATATTGATCCCTTAGATTCCCGCGTGGTACAAAAACGATGAGTCTTTTTGCTTTTTTAAGATGTCTTGCAATTATGAAAGAAGCAAGTGCAGTGATGGTTTTCCCATAACCCGGTACAAAAACCCCCAAATGAAAATTGTCATTAAGCAATAATCTTGATGCAAGTTTATGCAAGAAATGCAATTGTCCCGTCCTGAATGCAAATGGGGGACGCACATGGATTCCGGGCAATTGAATCATATCCCCAAGGGTTTGCCCGGTCCCTTGAGAAGTCAAATCTTCTTTCATTTAAAAAAACGTGGATTGTTTTATGGCTGCATTGCTAATTTAGGGTATTGATATCCCTTTGCCAATGAGAGTTACCCACATTTCGCTGATTATATGATGAATCATGATTCCGTGATTGAAAAGAAGAAAAAGCTCCGACAACAGTACGAAGAAATTCGAGCAAGCTTGTCAATCCAAGAGCGTGAGATGAGTGAACATAAAATCATGGAGCATGTATTTGCCTCAGAAGTATATCATTCTTCGGATCTAGTATGTTCTTTTGTTTCATTTGGTTCGGAAGTCTCGACCAAGCGATTAAATGACAAGATTCTAGGAAGTGGAAAAACATTGTGTCTTCCTCGAATCATGGGAGCGCGAAAAATGGAAATGATAGAAGTCAATTCGCATACTACTTATGTTATGAACAAATATGGAATCAATGAACCGATAGGTGAACCAATTCAATTGACACATGAGTTTAATGCATTATGTATTGTACCATTATTGGCTTATGATTCTTTCGGACATCGCTTGGGCTATGGAGGTGGATTCTATGATGTTTTTTTAGGGGAATATCTAAAGATTCTAACATTGGGAATTGCATTTTCAAATCAATATTCAGACACTGAATTACCATATGAAGAGCATGATGCGATGTTAAAAATGATCATCAATGAACATGGTCTGCATCAAATAGAAAAAAAGAAGCCCGCTTGATGAAGCGGGCTTTTCAGTTTAGAGTTGAGCTTTCATTGTTTGTGCTCTTCTTATGATTTCTTGAGGCGGGTAATTTCTAGCAAATCTGTCGATATCATGCAATCTGTTTTCTTCAATATATCGAGCACTTTCAATGGCTCTACTGAAGAATTCTTTCGCTTGTTTCTTGGCACCTGCTCTTGCATATACTTCGCCGATTTGATATTCCAATACATAGGTGATTGGGAATTGTTCCGGTGAAATATAGCGATTCATGGCATCAAGAATCTTGACGCATTTTGCATTGTCTTTTTTCTCTTCTGCTTGATAGCTCGCATAATTCAGGAAAGTCATGCGATAACTATCCATGAATCTTCTGTGTACCTCATCATAATAGACTTCTTTATTGTTTAGATTTCTGAATTTGAAACCATAATGAGGGCCTATATGAGCAATATCATCAGCTACAGGATTGAGTAGGGATTTATCCATGATGTCGATCGCATAGCGTTGATCCGTACCCTGTTTTACAGGACATACGCGTTGTGCTAAACCTTCGATTCGCAAATATTCTTCCATTCCCATATAGGAATCAGCACCTTGTGTGAAATAGACGGGTCTTTCAAATTTCACGACCTTCATGATATCGGCAACTAATTTATGCTGTGGACCTTTATAGAAAACGGGAATATTTTCTTTCTCACCTGGTCTTGGATTGCCATCACCATTAAAATTAAATTGCATCACGCCATTTGCCAATACTGTTGAATCATTGGTGAATCGCTTGAGTATTTCTTGACTGACCGGAATTGTAATGCTTTCAGCTTCGGATAATTCGGGACCGATTGCTTCATTGCTTGTTTCATCTGCAAGAAGTGAATTGTCGCTGAATGTTAATGGAATCTTCTTTGCTCCCCATGGGGCACGATTCTTGAGTTCATACATATACCAGCCGGTTTGACCAAGACTCAAATTGACAACTCGAACATCGCGTCTGACGCCTGCAACATCTTGCATGTACCAAAGAGGGAAAGTATCATTATCACCATATGTAAAGACAATGGCGTCTTTATCCAAGCTTTGCAAAACATTGTATGAATAATCAAAAGGAAGAAAATTACCTGAGCGATCATGCATTTTCCAGCCACCCATTCCCATATTCACGGGAACTGCTATGAAACACAATGCGATTGCTCCGCCGGCAATTGCTGTTGAGAAATTCTCGTCACGCTTCAATATCGTTGAAATGATGCCATAAGTACCAATTCCAATCCACATGCACCAAACAAAGAATGAACCGACATAGAAATAATCACGCTCGCGTGGCTGCGGATTTTGTTGATTCTGCGCATAAGCCGCGAGAAGTCCGGTAAGTAGGAATAATGTCAAATATACCAATGCCATTCTTGGTTGCTTTTTGAAATGGAATATCATGCCGAATAAACCAAGTAAGAGCGGAAGAGCAAAGAAAGTGATCGGGAAAATATCCTTATAGCCAGAGAGATAATTGAATTCCTTGTATTCAAGAGAATTCTTGTTTGAAGACATCGTTGCAGGTGCATCTTGCAAATCGCCGACTCTCCCCATGAAATTCCAATAGAAGTATCGGAGATACATGTGATTGAGCTGATATTTGAAGAG
The DNA here is from genome assembly GCA_044360565.1 of Kapaibacterium sp. (SeqCode). Classification (GTDB taxonomy): domain Bacteria; phylum Bacteroidota; class Ignavibacteria; order Kapaibacteriales; family UBA961; genus UBA961. The sequence goes on along the minus strand of JBIKKD010000042.1, from coordinate 5,489 downwards.
ATAACTCATCTCGCCTGACATATTCTTTTTCATTGCTGAAAAATCCGGAACAGAATACTGCATGCCATCTTGGCGTGTGACAGCTTTTCTTGGGGGTTCAAACCAAGGACCATAATCCATGTGTCTGGAAGTGTACATTGGGTCGGTCTGCCATCTTCGAGGCCAAGATGGTGCATCACCATATTGCTCCCGACCTAAATATGCGCTAAGCTTGATCAAATCATTCGGAGTATTTTCATTCATCGGAGGATTTGCATTCGAACGAAGCAAAATCTGTGTATAAGTACTATATCCCAAAATGATGAGTAAGAAGGATGAACAAGCCAAATTCAAAATCGGCTTATTGTTTTTGGAAGCATGATATGTTCCAAATGCAGCCCCAATGATTGTTCCTATCGCAAGAATGCGTGGAAAGAGGGAATCCATGATGACATAATCTCTTGCTTCTGTCTTGAATAGATTTCCGCCAAGCATGGAAGGGAATACCTTGACAATACCGGGATATATGAGGCCAAAGCTCACCACTGTGATTGCGCCCATCACAAAGAATGAAGTCAATTTGAAATCATACTTTCTGAAATAGACAACAAGTGCAAGAGAGAAAATGGCCAAAATGCTGAATAGATGCACGCCGGTTGATAAACCGATAATATATGCAATCAACAAAAGATACTTTTCATGACCGGGATTATCTGCTTCTTCATTCCATCGCATCATGAGCCAAACAATGATTGCAACGAGTAATGTTGAAGATGCATACACTTCAGATTCTACGGCATTAAACCAGAAGGTGTCACTGAAAGTCAAAGCAGTGGCTCCAACAAAAGCAGAACCAAAAACGGCAATTGCATCACCGAATGATTCGTACTTTTTGCCACGGAAATTTTCGATGACTTGAACAATGACCAAATATAGAAGGCCTACCGTCACTGCGCTTGCAAATGCAGAAAGCAAATTGACTCTCCAGCCCGGATCCCCAAAAGGCAATAGATGGAATAATTTTCCAACAATCAAAAAGAGAGGGGCTCCCGGAGGATGAGGTACCTGCTGCTCGGCTGCGGCGGCTGTAAACTCACCACAATCCCAAAATGGTACGGATTCCTGAACGGTTAATAGATATGTGACAGTTGCCACAATAAAGGACAAAAATCCAAAAGCCCTGCGCAATACAAGAATATTCATGGTAAAGGCCGGTAGTGAAACAAAAAATGATCCAATGAATCATTGGATATATGAGGCCAAAAATACAATTTATATGTGAAAATTTGACTCGCTTTTCTCCAATTCAGGAATACATGGCATGAAAAACTTAATGATAATCTTCTTCCTCACTCTAAGCATTCAAGTAATTGCATCAATTGAAGTACAAGCTGCAAAATCATCCAAGTTTGCTGAGCTTTCTTTTGTGCAAGAATTCGACATATTATTGCAGAATGCTGTAAAGGATACATCCATAACGGTTTATGGAAATTGCTCATCCTGCAAGAAAGCCATAGAAAAGGCCGCGAAATCAGTAAATGGTGTAAAAACTGCTTCTTGGGACAAAAAGAAGAAAATCCTCAATATTCAATATGATATATCAGAAACATCGCTAAATACAATAGAAAAAGCCATAATTGATATTGGTTATGATACTGAAAACATGCGAGCAGAGGAGTCTGTATATAATGAATTGCATGAATGTTGTAAATATGACAGAAAACCTCAGTGATTTACTGATTTTGCCATTGAGTGAGGATTTTGTCGTAATTTGTTGCAAATGGATACGCCAAACACCAACAAAGAACATATCTATGCCGAACTCACCATCGGCGATGTAAAAGTCCAAAATGGAGTGCTTTTAGCACCCATGGAGGATGTTACTGATTTGCCTTTCAGAGTGATATGCAAGCGCATGGGCGCTGATATTGTCTATACGGAGTTCATTTCATCGGACGGTTTGATTCGGGATGCCAGAAGATCAATGGAAAAGTTGCGTTTGGCTGATGAAGAGCATCCTGTTTCGATTCAGATATTTGGCGGAGATATTGATATCATGAAAGAAGCGGCTCTTGTGGCAGAGGCCTCTGGACCTGATTTTATTGATATTAATTGCGGTTGTTGGGTTAGGAATGTGGTTGCACGGAATGCAGGTGCTGCATTGCTGAAAGACCCTCCCTTGATGGCCGCCATGACAAAAGCAATTGTTGATACGGTGAAATTACCCGTCACCGTAAAAACAAGATTGGGTTGGGATTCTTCTTCGATCATCATTGAAGATGTCGCTCAAAGATTGCAAGATGCAGGTGCATCTGCAATTACCGTCCATTGCAGAACCAGAGATATGGGACATTCCGGCAATGCAGATTGGTCTTGGATTCCCAAAATCAAGAAAGTTGTTGATATTCCCGTGATTCTAAATGGAGATATCATCACTTCTGATGATGTATTGAAAGCATTCCAAGACAGCGGTTGTGATGCTGTGATGATTGGAAGAGCGGCGGTTGGCAATCCATTTGTATTTCGTGAGGCAAGACATCTTCTTGCAACCGGAGAGCATGCTCCGGAACCCGACTTTGAGGAGAAAGTTCGTACCTGTTTGGAGCATTTGAGACTGCAATTGCTTCAAAAAACAGAACGAAGAGCAGTACTCGAATTTCGGAAGTTTTATTCAGGTTATTTGCGTGGTTTGTATTGTGCTTCTGCTGTAAAGCAAGATGTTCAACAATATGAATCATTTGCCCAGGTTGAAGACAGACTTGAGGCATATATCAAGTTTTTACACAATCATCAGTTCCAAAATGATGTCGCTTAATGCATTTCCATTTTGAACTGCTGTAAACAATTATATCTTACATGGCTAAATCTACCACACCCAAGAAGGGTGCGACTAAAAAGGTTGCACTCAAAGAAGAAATTGCACAAGTGATTCCTTCAGCCGAATCACCGGTTAACCCTGAGCCCAAAAAAGTCAAAAGAGTTTCGATTGCGAAGCCAAAGGCATTGATTGAAAAGAATGCGAAAAGTGAGACTTTAATTGAGGTTAAGGAACAAATTGTAGAGAAATCCGCAAAAACTCCAAAACGATCTCCCAAAAAATCTATCCCCAAGTCAGAACCTGAACTTAAGGATCAAAAGACTGAATTGCCTCAAAAGCAGGTTAAAAGTAAAGGTCCTGTTTCAAGAAAATCAAAAAACAAGCAAGTTGATGAGACTGTTTCTACTCCCGGCATAACCCCAAAAAATGACATTCCCGAAGGAAAAGCTCCTATTGAGCAGTCTATATTAGGCGATGATTTGCAATTGAATGATGCTGAAGGATTCTCAGAATCATCAGCGGATTCATTGCTAAAAGGTGAGGAAAAATTATCTCGCAAAGAAAGACGCTTGCGTGAATGGAAGGAAAGAAAGAAGCTGAAGCGTTTGCAACATTTGCAGGAAAAGCAACAAACCAAAGTTGTTAATGAGGAAGTCGAGTCAAAACAAGAGCAAATGACTTTGATTGAACCTGTTATAAAAGAAGTGGAAGAGAAAGTCGAGATTGAATCACCGGTTGATAATACTTCTCAAGTGATTGAGAAAAAACAGAATGAGAAGAAGCAGGTTGAGAAAAAACAACAATCTGATAAAGTAATCCCACAGAAAAATCTAGAGCAGTCATCAAAATTATTGCCACTTGATAAAGTCGATCGTGATTTTCCGCCTTTGAAAAAAGTAGAAACCTGGGGGAATGCCATGTCTAAAGCGAAGGTTGAACCTTTGCCCAAACAACTTGAGCCAATTCTTCAGAAAACGATTCACTTTATGGAACAGGAAATCAGAATCAAGAAACCGAGTGTGATTTTGGTTGGCGTAAGTGGTGGTATTGATTCAGTGGTGTTGCTTGATTTGCTTTCAGTGATTAGCACAAGAGGTTGGTGTACCATTCATATTGCTCATTGCAATCATCAATTGCGTGGCGAGGCGTCTCATCAGGATGAATTGCATGTTCGCCGATTGGCAAATAAGTATGGTTTGCATTTTCATCATACGAGTGCCGATGTTGCTGGATATTCGAAGGATTACAATCTTGGAATTGAAACAGCAGCTCGAATCATGCGTTATCAGTTTTTTGAAAAAGCTGCCAAGGCATGTCATGCGGATGTCATTGCTACTGCTCATCATTCTGAAGATAATGCAGAAACATTGCTCATGAATTTGATGAGAGGTTCAGGTATTACGGGTCTTGCCGGCATACCGCCAAGAAGAGATCTTGACAAAAAACTATCGTATATCAGACCAATTTTGTGGCTCTCCAAGAAAGAAATTGAGCACTATGCCAAAGTTCGCAATCTTGAATGGCGTGAAGATGAGTCAAATACCGCATTGAATTTCACAAGAAATAAAATCAGGCATGAATTGCTTCCGATGCTCCGAGCGGAGTATTCACCTGGTTTGACGGAAGTGTTGAATAGAACGACAACGCTGATGCGTGAAGCGCAGGAATTCATTGCTGAGAGAATCATACATATCATGAAGCAGGGTGTGAGAGAAATCTCCAAAACTTCTTTTGCGATTAATGTCGGAATGTTTCAAACCGTCAAGGATTTTGCAAAAGGAGAATTGATTCAGGCATCACTTCGATATTATTTGCGCATGCAGCCTATTTCCATGGTGGCAATAGATTCAATTCTAAATATAGCTCAAGGCCCTGCCGGTGGTAGACTCGATATCACAAAGGATTTATTTGTGATTCGTGATCGAGAAGAATTGGTATTTGCAAGACCTGAGCAGGGAATCGAAGTTTTTATGCCCGTTATGAAGCTTGGTAATTTCTCTTCTCATGGAATTGGATATCATGGTGAAATTGCAGATCCTCGTAGTGTGAATTTTGGTGAGCATCCACTCGTTGAATATTTCGATGCAGAAATCTTTCCTGAGCAATGCGTTATTCGACATTGGAGAGATGGGGATCGCATTACTCCAATAGGAATGGAAGGTTCAATGACAGTAAGCGATTTCTTGACAAATGCTAAGATCAATGTCGCGGACAAAAGAAAGGTACTTGTATTGTGTTCCGGCGATGAAGTATTGTGGATTATTGGCTATCGTATTCACAATGGTTTCAAAGTGACTCAGCAAACATCTTCAATCATGCGTATTTCAATATCGCTTGATAAGCAGATCAATTATTTGCAGTCACATTCTCAGAAGCATCAACCAAAACCACAGCAAAAGCCTCAACAGAAAATTCAGAATAAACCTCAACAGAAAAAACAGAGCGTAGATGATTCCCAGAAAATCACAAATGAGCCAGTGAGTATTCCTGTTCAAGAGCCTGTTTTGGCGCCGATTGAAAAAAAATTAAAGAATGTGAAGCCAAATCCTAGAGGTCCTAGAAAAGCAAGTAGACCAGCCAAAGATGCTTGATCTTATTTGATTTGCGTGAAATATGGACTTCTGCAATGTGAGTTTGTAGAGAAAAGAATTGAAAATAATTTTAAGAAATAGTAAAAAACCATTTGGTGGGA
>JBIKKD010000041.1:0-9384 GCA_044360565.1 Kapaibacterium sp. (SeqCode) | reverse complement strand
ATACTACAGGAAGAGAATTGATAACTGTTGATGTTCTTACGCAAGTGCTATCTAAAGCAGTACCACCAAATGCTACAACAGGTACCAATTCATGTGCACCAATCATAGGTGGATTTCTGCGAAGTGTACCATCAATATCTACATTGGTATTACCACCATTGATATTGCTGATATTTTGATCGCCACGAAGAACAACATTAATATCACCAATATACATATCAAATGGAGCAGGAAGGAATGTTAATTGATTCCATCTACTTATTGAGTTAATATCCAAAAATGTTCCTGAATACCAGGCACTAGGTGATGTTCTTGCAATACCTGCTGAGAAACCAACATTAGTTCCGCATGAAGAGCATGTCGTTGTGCTATTGCGGATATTATTAAAGTCAGAAGTTAATGGGTTACCACCAGAAGTAATTGTGTATGCATAACCATTGTTAGAATTGTTAATAATATTATTTACAATTCTTGTTCCGACTGTGCTTGCACCTACCAAATTCAATGCTGCTGCAAGTGTTGTTACAGGAGCATTGACAATAAGCGTGTTGAAGTAGATGTTCGTGTTTGAGAAGTTTTGAGCTGTCAATGCAAAAGTTGTATTGGAAATACCATTACCAACTTTAATCATATTATTATGAATTTCAGCAGGTGAAGTGGTATTGGTATTCTGAGCAAATCTGAATCCAGTACCAAATCTGTTGAAATTGATATTATTAGATCTGTAATTACCACCAACTCTGTTGAGTTCAACATCCAATGCAGTAACAGGAGATGGATTATCAGACAGTGTTGTCATCGTATTGCGTAAAAATACTGGCAATTGAAGATTGCGCATGAATACGCCACGAGTATAGAAATTGGTAAATGTATTACTTGTCATATTTGTATTGGAAGAACCTGTAGCTGCGAAGCCACCATCCAACCAAATATGAGCATCACCATTATTGAAACGGTTATTTGTAAATACAAGACCATCTGTGATATTACCTGCATCACTCATGACCAAATAGTTATCTGGTCCCATCAATGTTGTGTTTACACCATTGAAAGTACAATTTGTAAATACTAAATCACGGGTAAAGTTAGAAATACCTTGATTTGCCAACCAGAAGAATCTTGATACAAGTGCATTACCATCTGCTTGGAATGTAATACCATCAAATGTGGTATATACATTTCCTAGAACACGGTACATGAAGTTGTTCGCACCAGGTCCATTGTTCGGTGCAACCATTACCGGATCTCCAGTCATCGTAGGATCCTTTCTGAAAACTACGCGTCTTACTGGTGAAGCACCTGGAATACCTTGAGTTTGCGCTGTAACTTGACCAAGTTGACCTTGTGTATTTGTATATGCACCTGGACGAACATTAAATGTTACAGGTCCAAGAATACCTCCATAGGTCAATGCAATTGCAACTTGATTTGGATTGGTGAACCAATTTGTTGGAGTTGGAGTACCACCAACCCAATATTCACCACCGCCCAAAGCTGGACCAATAAATGCATCAAGTGTATTATTTACAGGGTTATTATCACCAGTTGCAAAAGTTGACTTCACACTTGTAGGTGGAATACTTACCTGAATACGATATGGTGTCAATGGATTGCTAACATCAAGATTTGATACCAATGGAATTGCAACTGAACTATTTCCTGCAAGAGGAGTATTGTAAGTTGCTGTAACAGGAGGAACAACATTGGATCCATCTGACACGCGAGTAACAGCTGCTGAATATTGACATTCAGTCATTGTTACAGCACCGATATTAGTCAATGTGAAACCTACATTATAGCTACCTGGAGCAACAGGCGAAGACACACCTGATCCATCACCTGGATTTGTTACAGATACTGAAGTTGGTGAAGCATCTGCAAGTGGGGGAAGAATTGTAATATTATAATCCTCAACTTCACCCATTTCAGCAGCACAAGGCTGGAAATCATATTGATAATAGTTTGTCATGATACGCATACGACAAACACCAGGAGTAATATTTGCTGGTATCGTAATTGTTCTTGTATATGTGGCAGGGCTAAGTGTACTTGGGCCTGTCATGAACAATTCTCCACCAGAAGCAACAGGGGCATTATTAAACACACCATCACGATTAACATCAATCCACATTTTCATACCACCGCCACCATTGTAGGTCGCAGGCCATGCTGGGTCTGTGAATCTTGTTTGGATCGAGACATCTGTCGGAGAACCAGACAACATTGTGAACTGAACGCCAGGGAAAAAGATGTAAAAATTATTACAATTAGGAGTAGGATTAGAAACACTACCAACTGTAACATTTGTGATCCAGCTTACATAAGGATATCCAGCATCATTACATGGATGTCCCCACCAGCCGGGAGTACAATAAGTCTGTGCACTGGCATTTTGGGTGGAAGTCATCCCGCCAATAGAAGACATTATCGTAAGCGCTACCAGAAAAAGTCTTACAACTTTTAACATAGTAAACCTCGTTAAGGATAAAAAATAAATATAACTGATATAAGTATAATCAAATCAAGTGCTTATAGATCTCATAAGAAATGGGGATAGATTCCCATTCCAAGATAAGGTGCTATATCGAAATACAATATACAAAACTCAATAACAATTCAAAGCCATCAAAAAAAAATAATGTGGATTACTTATTCTTTTTCATCTCCATGATCGGCATCTCCTGTGCCGAGCCAGAAGCTTCAAAATGCATGGAATCGACCAATCCTGCTTTTATCATTGAATCCTTGCATGCATTTTTTAGTCTATATAATTCTTTAGTATGATCATTCAAATGCATTGCAAAATTTTCCATAGGTTGCTTATTCTTCACAATTTCCTCTCGGACATCAATCATGGCAAGTCGAAAAGAATTACTCAAAACAGAATCACATTTTACAATTTTCTCATGATTGTTTTTGGCGTTTTCGACGCATTCACACCATTGCTTGGCATAATCATCAGGAATTTTCATGGAAGAACAACCAATGAACATGGTCATTAAAAATAAAAACAAATATTTCATGTGGTGACTGATACTAAATACAATATATGGCTTAATTTATTCAAATATTCCATTATTTAGACTTTGTGGTTATTGTTCTTGTCTTACCTGAACTGTCAAACAACAAAATCTTGGAAATTGATTGATCTGCTTGCAATACATGAATGCCTTGACTCAAATGTCCAGATCCATTATAAAACTCATGACGACGCTTTTTGCCATTCTTATATTCAATAATGGCATGTGTCAACATTTCTGATTGATTCAACTTTAACAAACTTGTTTTTGCATCCAATGTTTTTTCAAAGATCTGTAGCGTTCCTTTATTGGCAGAAGAAAGCAAAAGCAATGAATTCTTGCCTGCTCTTGGCATCATTATTAATGCTCTTCCTTCTCCCGGAACATAGAAACCACTTTCTTTGACGGACAATTCCTTAAATCCAAGTTTTCCATCGCCTTTCAATACCATACCTATTCCGGCATCATAACGCCACATATCGCGATCCGGACCATAAAAGTTTCCTGTATGAATTAAATCGAGATTGCCATCATTGTCAAAGTCATCTGCAATCATGCCATAGATAGGTGAAATCTGCGAAATCATGGGTAATCTTTTTGTGGAAAATGAACCCTTGCCATCATTGATGAGCATAAGACTGTTCATATCATACACATATCGACTACCACCTGAATGTAAATTCGAATCGCCACCTACAATATCCGCGAGTTTGGCATCGGCAAAACTCTTTGCAAATAGGTATTTATATCGTAAGGTCGGAATCTGATTGATCAATGAAGCAGTCAAGCGAGCCGGATATAATACCGAATCTTGATATCTTCCATGCAAAAAGTCAACTGAACCATTTTCATCATAATCTTTATAATGCAATTCCAGGGGAAATTCTTTCGTTGCATGATAGCGCGTATTCGTTCCGAGATTTCCAACTACATAGTCAATATCACCATCATTGTCGAAATCACCACCGATGATACTGCGCCAATGACCATTTGTGCTGTCGAGTCCAGACTCATTTGCTATTTCTGTGAATGTACCAGAGTTATTTTTCCAGACTTTGATTCCCATCCAATCGCCTACAGCGATGATATCCAAATCATTGTCATTATCAAAATCAGTCCAAATGGCTGATTTGATCATTCCTGATTGCAATAGACCATTAGCAAGATATTCTGTCACATCTGTAAAATGTCCATTCGTATTTAATAACAAGTAACTTCTAGGTTCTTTTTCAAAATGACCGGGAATATTGCTCCCACCAACAAATAAGTCATAATCACCATCCTTGTCAAAATCTCCGGCAATCACGCAAGATTTACCAACCCGCATTGAAGGCAAAAGACCTCTCTTAAAAATACCCTTCCCTTCATTGATATATAATCTATCATCCATTAATTCAGGTTTGTCGGCAGCATCTTCATTTCCGCCACTGGCAACATAGATATCCTGATCCCCATCTTTGTCCACATCAATAACCAAAATGCTCTGATCTTCATATGATGAATCTTCAAGGAATAACTGTTGTATCGGAAACTGTGAAAATTGACCCTGATCATTTTGCGTGTATATCACAAGCGGAGAACCTTGCGCTCCCCCAATAACAAGATCTTCAATGCCATCACCATTGATATCTCCCGCGGCAAGCGCAGGACCTTGAATCGACAACTTATTCGGCAATAATCGCTCGCGGAAAAAATCATCATAATCATTTTCGGTGTGAACATAATTCAAACCTAGGGCTGGATCTTTCGTTATTTCTTTCAACAAGGGAGTGATTGCAATCGGAGTACTCTTAGGCAGCTTGGCTTTGGATTGATCAAGCGTGATCATTTGATTGACTTTGACATTTTTCAGAACTTCCACTGCACCGCCTGGCCAAGTGACAATCAGTTCATCGACTTTATTTGCTTTTCCCAAACCAAAATGAGCATAGGGTGCAACTGAGGAGGCGAGACCACGAGTGGCATTGATTTCAAATGATTGAATTGCATCACCAATTCTGATTTTGATGATGGCTCCCAATCCATAGGTATTGGCTGTATTTCCTTTACATCTGACAGTAAGGTAATTGCCAAGTTGCATTTCTCTCGACATGTTTTTATAAACCATCACGGCTGAATCGATATTGTTGATGACTATTTCTAAGTCGCCATCATTGTCAAGATCAGCATAAGCAGCGCCACATGTATTGAAATAGGTATCCATGCCCCAATCATCAGATACTTTTCGGAATGTTAAATCACCATTATTTTTAAACAAATAATTCGGAATCTTGGTACGATTTATCATCCGCACAATTTTTCCAATATCAAAACTTGTACTATATGCTATGATATTTCCCTTTTCATCCGTGGAATCTCTTCCATCCGGAGTTTTCACAATTCCAAGTTTTTTCATTTCATCATGGGTGATTCCATATTTCGCAAAATCTTGATCCATGATATCATGTTTTAACCCATTTGCTATGAAAATATCTTTCCAACCATCATTATCGAGATCAGCAAAAAAGGTACTCCAACTCCACTCAGTTGCTTCAATTCCTGAGAGTTGTGCGACATCACTGAAGCGACCATTACCGCGGTTTAATTGCAATACATTTTGAACAAATTGTGATGAGTCAAATGTATTGCTATATGTAGAAAATGAAACGAATTGTGTATTCAATCTTTCATGGACTTCAGGTAACATGTCAACAACAATCATGTCATGCAAACCATCATTATTGAAGTCAGCAATATCATTACCCATGCCGAATGTCACTGTATGCGGAATGCTGTCTTTGGTCTGTCTTTTGAATGTTCCATTTTTCTGATTGATATAGAGATAGTCTTTTTCTTCAAAATCATTGGCAATAAACACATCCGGCCAGCCATCGCTATTGACATCAGATGCAGTTGCACTCAATCCAAATGCTTTGTGATCAATACCACACATTGAAGAAACATCGCTAAATGTACCATCACCATTATTTCGCATCATTGATGGTTGTACACCGAAATGTCTATACCCAAATTTGTGTATTCCATTATTGATGATGAGAACATCCAAATCGCCATCGAGATCATAATCGAAAAAAGTGGATTGAATTCCATTTCCCACACTGGCTAAACCATATTCGGATGCTTTGTCTACAAAATTCCCTTTGCCATCATTGATGTATAATTTATTCGGCTCGCGATTGTATTTAGTGACATAAATATCCAAATCTCCATCACCATCTGCATCGACCATGGTTGCCCCAAAACCAAAACCAGAGGAATCAGATACACCAGCGGATGCAGGTGCTTCTTCGAATTTCAAGTTGCCTTTATTAATATAAAGTTTGTTTTTATCTAAAAAGCATGTGAGATACATATCCACCAAACCATCGCCATTCACATCACCAAGAGCAACCCCTCCACTGGCGATTGTAAAGAGCCTACTCTCCGGCTTTAATTCAGCACCACCGGGAACAAGATTGGTGAAATGTACTCCGGATTCATCGGGAGTCAAGAGTTTCAGGATTTTTGGAACAGGTTTATCAGTACTCTTCTTTGGAATCAAGCCCGGACTTTTTGCATTTGATTCCGAGAGAATCAAAGCACATAATCCAATTATGAGTATATGGAGTAAGTTGGAAAATCTATGGTTCATATTTGAATCTTTAGCACATGAAAGTTGCTCAAAATTACGCAAAGAAGATGCGCAATGACCTATTCAGTATCAATTCCCAATCCGATTTGTTTCGGAATAGCATAACCATGTTTTTTTATGGTGGAAATTGCGAATGAAGTAGATAACACAATACCACCATAAGACTGTTCCTGAAGTCCATGCGCATATTCAATACGCAGATATGGAAATGATTGAAGCCCGGCGATATTGTCACCGGAAATCACCAATCCCAATCCCAAAGCGGATGACCATTGTGTTCCAAACAGTGGATCTCCGGCATTCCATACTGTTCCTGCATCCGCAAATCCGGTCATTCCCATTCGAAGATTCATTGGCAAAGCGAGTATATCCGCACGACATTCCAAGGTCCCAGCCATGCGATTCAAACCAAATCGACGATTGAGTGGAATTCCACGAACCCCATTGTCATTATCCAATGTCAATTGTCTGAAACCATCCCAATTCCATACACTTCTTTGACTAAAAAAACCAATTATTGCCATACTAGACATCAGATTCCAATGTCCAACAGCATCAATCTCCAGCGCCGTGTTTATTGGTGTTCCTTGCGATATCCCGCTTCCCGCAGAAACAGAACCTGCAAGATAGAGCTGATTTTTCAGCATGAGATCGCTTTGTTCCAAAAATCCACCAACATAATAATAGGAATTGCCTGAATTCCCATTAAAAGGCATGATTCTACCCAAAACGGCGGTTCCCCATGCTCCAATTGGAATATCGCGCTCATTTAAGGTAATGGTGCGATCTGCCAATGAGCCAAAACCCAATAATACTGATTGCGAATTATCAAATGCCTGTACTGTTTTTACATTTCCTCTTTCTGCTTGCTTGGAATTCACAAGAAGCGTAAAGAAAAGATCATCACGACGAGGCAGGAGCCATCCACCCCAAGCGGATACTTCTTGCGCTTCAAATGAGATTTTTTCAGGATTTACGCCATTAAACACAAAATCAATGCCTTGTCCGCTATTGAACCGTGCACCATAGAACATGCCACCTGTCGGATTTGGAGTTTTGGAAATATCCAAACTCAATTCAGTGGTGAGCGAATGTGAGCGAAGATTAAAACCCAAGCTGAGTGGCAAATCGAAAGCCGTATTCCAATGAAAACCCGTAATTCCCTGCATTCCGATACCGAGTTCTGTACGATTGCGAATATCCAGCAGCATGTCCATGGCATGGCCGAACAGTCTTTTCGACTCAAATCTCGCTCCCAAAGCCGATTCTCCACCACCGATATTGACCAAGAGTCCCGGACCATAATTCGGCAATTCCTCACGAACAACGATATATGGGGTGCAATGTCTACTATCTACCGTATCAATTTCTATTCTCACCGACTGAAATAAACCCGATCTTCTCAAAGTGTGCTCTGCTTTGTCCAAAGACCAGGCATCAGTTTCCTCACCGACTTGCAAACCGGATATGGTCATATACTCTGCATCGCGTAAATTGCCGATGAATTCGAGTCTGAAGCGATTGAAGGTTGAAAGTGATTGTTTCTCTCTTTCCACCACAATAGAATCCATTATTAGACCTTGTTGGGCCTGAATGGAGCCGAGCAGAAGAAACAATTGGAACAATACTATAAAAATGGTGTTATTCATTGATGTCAAGTTAATCGAGATTGGGTAAATTTCACACAAATGTCATGCCTTACTCGTCACTAGGCCCACTTTTTCCACATTGGATTTCAGTCAATGCACAAAATTCTCATCATATTGATTTCCATTATTTCCTTTTTGGAAGTATGTCCTATACTTGCACAGGGTGGTGGAAACAGTAAGGGCAAAGAATTTTGGCTGACATTCATTCCGAATATCCATCGTGGCGTGGGATCCATTCCCGGTTCGCCTGCAGATCTTGAAAGGCGCTCGGATTCTCTCTACATATTCATCGCCGCAGAGGTTCCAACCACGGGTAAAATCACATATCGAGATATTTTCAATAGACAATATATCCGCAATTTCACGATTTCCAATCCAACACAAATCTATTCATTCAGTGTGATGTGGGATGGTTTTGAATTGGTGGGTGTGAATAATAGCAATGAATTATTGCCCGATGGGGGTCAAACAGAAAAGATAGCCGCACAATCATTCAAAGTGGAAACGGATAATGATGTGATGGTCTATGCTTTGAATCAAGCATGGACAACTAGCGATGCTTTTTTGGTTTTGCCAAGACCTGCACTCGAAAGAGATTATTATGTGATGTCATATCCATCGGATAATATCATAGATGATAGAACGGGTAGATTATCCATTGGAAGCACGCCATCGCAATGTGCAATTGTGGCGGTGGAAGACAATACCCGCATAACGATTGCACCGACAGCTCCCATGTTGTTTGGTGGAAGAAATCCCACTCCGATTGTACTCAATAAAGGCGATGTGTATTTGGTGCAATCGCTTCCAAATACAAGCATTAATTATGATTTGACCGGCACGAATATCAGTTCGGATAAACCGATTGCTGTATTTGCCGGACATCAGCGTGCGCGCATTCCCCAAGATGGTGGTTTTGATTTGAATTCAAGGGATTGTCTTGTGGAGCAAATGGTGCCAACAACCAATTATGGAAAGAGTGCTTTTCTCACTCCATATCCTTTGCCACAGAATGCATCACCAGTAGGATGGGATGTGTATCGAGTGCTTGCGGCAATGGATAGCACAGTTATTTATGTTGATT
>JBIKKD010000230.1:0-2952 GCA_044360565.1 Kapaibacterium sp. (SeqCode) | reverse complement strand
CTGAATCAAAGTGCGAACATGTATTGAACACCGAGTGAAATCGACATCATTGTCCCATTCAAGTTCTGAAGATTTGCGGTGGGATAATATTCTTCTTTAAAAACATTACTTAACATAAGTCCTACTTGAGCATTCAGATTCAATTGTGAACCGGAATTACTCATGACAGGATATGAATATCCCAATCTAGGCTCAAGAATCATATTCATTCCTGCTTTACCATCGCCTGTAACAGTTATGGGAGTGGGCGAACCACTCTGTAGGAATGTCCATTTCTCTTCTTCTGCTGCATCGGTTACATTATTATGTCTGTGATATCCCATGGGCAAACCAATTCCAATACCGAAAGTCACATTTTCAAAGTTAATTCCAGGGACAATCATCAAATAGTTGAATGTTCTGGTGAATTCAATTTTATTTGTTCCTGAAGTATAGGTATTCTGATAATTCGCAAGAGAAATATCGGCAGTGATGCCAACCGCATTTTTCTTGTGCATGGGAAGATATACACTTAAGCCAAAATCTGGTACACCTGAGAAAGTAAATCCATGTTCCTCTGATTTTGCATCATTCGAAAATTGGGACATCCTAACTTGAGTATGAAGACCGATTTTAAAGGGATTTGAGCCTTTGCTTGAAGTATTTTCTTGTCCTAATGCAATATGCACGGAACACATTGAAAAAAGTAAAATCCACAGAGTTTTCATAAGGCGTACCTATAACAAAGTTTAAAATTCAATCATTTTTGCCATTGAGCAAAAATACATGCAAAAACATAATTCTCAATACTATTTGATTTGTATATTTGGATGTCTTTTTACCACAGCCATTCAAAATGGGCTTACCAACTATGTCTTTGGGGCTATTCCTAATGAAATGCATAAAGCATTGTATTTTCGGTATCATACTTCTGTTTTCCTTGCAAAATGCCAATTCTCAAGGATTTGATTGGATCAAATCTTGGAGATTGCCCTCAGATTCACCCGATATGTTTATCGGAGGCTATACCGGCTTTGGCATGAATACCGAGTATGTGGATGCTCGTAGTTTTTCCGATGTATTAGAATGCTGTCAATTCAAAGATGGCTCAGGATATGACTTTCGTATTGGCTTGACCGGGGAATATTGGCTTATGGGAGATGTATCATTGCAAGCCCAAATAGGATTTGGAAGTACTAATGCAAGTTTCAATGCCAACAGACAAGACTCCATTTTAATTATCGACCGAACCACTGAAAAAGCCAGAACTGAAATCCTCCTTAGAGAATATACTTTGACATCTCGAATTCAATCCTTGGAATTGGCCATGATTGCCAAAAAGAGACTCTTTGCATCTCATTTTTCTGTGGCTTTGGGCTTTTTAGGTGCCATTACATTGCCAAATGACTCAATGCATGAATTGGAAATGAAAGTGAGCGTTCCCGGAATGCAATTAGATAGAGAAAACTATACACCAAATGAAATGGTGAAAGGAATTGAAGTATCCGGATTCATATTCAAGCCGATCATTCGATGCGAATATGACCTATCCATTTTCAACGATATATATATAAAGCCATATATTCAAACGGATATCACATTGAATTCTCGTGTGACAAGAGAGGACCCATGGCGGTCTCTGACTGTATTGGGTGGATTTTCCATATTGTTCAGTTATTGAACCATACAATGAATCACATCTCCATTCGTTGAAAGTCTGTCACATTTTGCATAGCTAACAATGAAATACCTTTTCATTCTCATTACTTTCCTAATAACTGTTTCTTTTGCCATAGCACAACCCAAATTGGAAGTCATTGGCGGCAGTACCATTGATTGGGGGAAAGTGCCGGCATCCAAAGACCCTTTAAAAGCAAACCTGAAACTCAAAAATGTCGGGAATCAACCATTAAAGATTTCCGAGGTAAAGCCGGGATGCGGATGTACAACTGCACCTTTGGACAAAAAATATCTAAAACCCGGTGAAATTGCCACTGTCAATGTCGGCCTATCACCAGGATCCGCAGCCGGCGAATTAATCAAAGGTCTGACAATTACCAGCAATGATCCCAAGGTTCCTGTAAAAGCAATCACTTTGAAAGCATTTATCCTCAGACCAATTCAAGTATTGCCTCAGCCATATATCGCATTTCCACAGGTGAATATTGGCAAGACTGCTGAGGCCTCGATGATATTGAAAAATACAACAGACAGACCCATTACAATCACGCAATTCGTTTCTTCCAAAGGAATTACGGTGAATTCTAAAGTGAAGAAAATTGCACCGGGAGCACAGATTTCTGTTATTGTTAAGGCCAAACCTGATAAAAAAGGATATTGGAATGGATCCATTCAATGCAAAACAGATCATCCCGATTTGCCTGACATGGATGTGATTGTCTATGGTAATGCTTTGTGATAATGGAATTTCAGTATTTTTGCAACACTTATTTCAACTTATATTCATTCACCGTTCAAGGACAGGTGTTTTCATGAAACGATTTATTTATACATGCGTGGCCTTGTTGTTTGCAGCAGGTTCATTCGCATTTGCACAACCAAAAATTACCATCATTGGTGGAGACACTCAGGATTGGGGTAAAGTAAAGCCCAAAGACGACCCTTTGAAAGCAACCATCAAGATCAAAAATGAAGGTACAGAAATGTTGAAGATTACTGATGTTCGTCCAGGATGTGGATGTACAACAGCTCCTCTCGACAAAAAAGAGCTTAATCCCGGTGAAATTGGTTCAATGGAAGTGACTTTGAAGCTTGGTGCAACATCAGGTTTGATGACCAAAAGCATCACGATCACAAGCAATGATCCACAAAATTCAACCAAAGTTTTGTATTTGAAAGCTGATGTCGTAAGACCTATTCAAATTTTGCCAACGCAATATCTCTCATTCGGTGAGATGACAGTCGGTGCAAAGTCTGAAGCAAAACTTTCTATTCGCAATACTTCAACTCAAG
>JBIKKD010000278.1:0-9422 GCA_044360565.1 Kapaibacterium sp. (SeqCode) | reverse complement strand
CAGGAGTCTCGAATGAAACCAGACTTCTTATATATGCAGATAATGCCGATGAAATTGTTGTCGCATTTATTGGACCCGATTCAGAAGGATATGCACTCTTGAATGCTTCCAAGATCTTGACATCCTGCGAAAGTCTTTGAGAAATTTCAAAGTAATCCGTGTTAAATTCAATTGAACTTGATACAACATGCTCAATTTGCTCTTCAAGAAATGTTGTACGGGAATCATGAAAGTAACGAGGTGACAATGCCACATTGAGAAGTCCGGGTGTATTTCTGTCAGTCTTGGAATGAGGAACTGAACCGGGACTTTTCGCATGTCCATCCATGAATGCGCGCTGGGGATCATGACAACTAGCACATGACATGGAACCTGATTTCGAAAGATCAGTACTACGAAACAGCATTGAGCCCAAATCTATCTTCGATTGGGATGGTCTTTCATACTTATTCCGAGCATATCCATAAGGGTCATATGCAGTTGTGTGATATAATGTCGGAGCTTCATATCGAATGATTCTATTCTTTCTTGAAACTTCAGTATTTATCTCAATTCCAGATTGAATGTGCAAAGAACCAATCAATGCATAAACCGGATTCACATAGTCTTTGGTAAATCCCCATCTGTCAAATGCATCAAAACTCCTTGAAGCAGATAACATATTTCTCCCTTTTCGGAGAAGATACTCCAAGGAATCTGATTGTATTTTCGATATTCTTTGAAACAATGGAACATAGTATCTAATTGCTTTCCCTGCACTCTCCCATGATATTTTCGACTCCAGCAATGCATCGCTAAAACATGGAGTATCAAATCCAGAAATTCCTAGAGTTCCAATTCGGATTGCATTACTACGGACAGCTTCAAGTATGATGCGATCGCTCAATGCTACTGACTGGATCATACTCATTGCATCAGCAATATGCTGTTTGAGCTTTTGGATATTATATATCAGTGCATGATAATCAACTGTATCCTCATTCAAGATTTCTTCCATCACTTGGAGTCCTTCCGGTTCAATTTCCATGATGGATGGTACTGATTCATCAAGTCTTGGCAATGGAGGTCCATTAATCAATTGCACTGATTCAGGTTCTATATGACCTAAAAACCACTCAAATTGCTTGTATGATTCTCTAAGTTGAGAAAACTGATCTCGCAAAATCTTAGGACTGGAATGTTGATTGACAGATTGCTCGAAGGAAGATAAATGGATCTGCATTGAATCCATCGAAGACAAAATCTCCACTCTTATTTTATCAGGTATTTGCTGTTCTTCTTGCTTCATCGATATGATGATGCTCGAGCTAAGCAATACAATAATCAGAATCAGTACTTTATTCATAAATACCAACATGATGCGCAAAAAGGTCTGCACTCGAAGAATACAGACCTTTCCACTATTGAACAATTACTTATTGAATGATGATCTTTTGAACATCACCACGGATATTTTGCACGAAATATGTTCCGGGAAGAAGTTCGGAAATATCAACTTTATCAGCATTCCAAGCCACTTTTACTCTCTGTCCACCAATCGAATAGATTGATACATCAGACTGCTCATTGAAGTATAAAGTTCTTGTTGCAGGATTAGGATACACCTGGAATCCTTGATTTTGCTCAAATGAAGGATCTTCAAAAACAGATGTAACATATTTATCAAGACCGGTAAGGAGCATTGTGCAAGAATTTCCATAATCACCTGTATTTCCGGCTGATGGATGTTGTGAATTCACAAACATTGCCTTTCCATCTGGAGTTGGAATTGCGCCGGTTACTTCTGCGCCATTCGGCGTGATGAGTAATCTACGCAAATCATCAAGCGTCGGATTTGCTTTACTCATGTCCAACACATATATCTCACAAATATTGCTTCCTGAACCATCAACATCCGGATTGCCAACTCTTCCCTTGCTTCTACCATTCAAGTCCTCTTGAATGACGAGATAATCTTTGCCATTCAAATTCCATGAAACTATCCCGTCAGGATTTGAAAGATGCACCTTGTTTGAAGCATAATTTGTTGCCTTTCCACCTTCAAGGAATACGCTCATTTTATCTGTTGCTGGATCGAATTCCAAAACACGACCATAATAGTCAATGATAACAGTATCTTTGATTCTCATTGTTGAATCGGAGAATGGACCATTATACACATCACGTTCCATCAAATGTTTTGCCAGTGTTCCACCTAACTTCATGCCATCTTTAAATCTGTTTCCTGAATTATCCAAGCCGGTTTCAGTGATATACACTTTACCCTTTACATCGGTGACCCATTCAAATCTTGTGAACATTGTCGCTCCTTTTCTAAGAGCTACCGCTCGGATACTGAGCATTGAATCAAGTGAATTTTCAAGCGGGAGCCATGTTCCACTATTTCCATCAACGGATTGTTTGTATGCGAATAATTGACCTTCATTGAAATTACCAGGCTGATTCGCAACAAATTTAAAGAATACCGCAGGCTGTGTATCATCGGTCAAGTAAACGGTCTTATCATCAGGCATAACGACACCGCCCTCATGTTCAAAGCGACCCCAGTTGTACATTTTGCGGGTTGCTTTTGCCTGAGCAGGATCAATTTCTACGAGCCAATTAAAATTTTGGAATTTTTTGATCGACCTTCCCGCATAGTTTGCACCAGCAGGAATTGTCCAATCATTTGTATCTCTAATTCCCCAGCCAGGTACAGTTGCAAAATTTGCTCCTTTTCCATAAGCACCAAAGGTTGTATCCTTTCCTTCGAATGGTACTAATCCAACATTGATGTCTTTATTGGATGTCTGAACCCACTCTTCAGCTGTCCATATTCTTCCATTGCGAGCGCTTATCCCACCGCAATTTGCAAGTGTATTTCCAACAGCAGTGAAGTCTACATTTCTATAACCACCATCAACTTCATAATCGCCTGTTTGTGTTTTCTTGACTTTAAACACTGTCATTCCACCGCCATCTCCAAGAATATCATCTTTGACACGCATTTCATGATTGATGGTAATGTATGCCGAGTCATTAGGTGCTTGCAAATTGATTGGAGTATAGCCGATAAAGTCATGCCATTGCTTGGCAAGTTGCTTTTGACCATTGATTCCAATGACTGTATCCTTGCCACCCACAAAAACCAACTTTGCTTTAAGTGGTGATGGTGGAACGATAATGGTTTTTGCATTGAAATTGGTATCCAATGCAGGAAAAATTTGCTGAGACATTGCCGTACCACCGACAAACAGCAATAGTAGAAAACCGTAAACGATGTTCATGTTTCATCCATACAAAAAGTGAGTATTGAATATGGATGTAACTTATCGTCTTGATATTACGTGATTATTTCCCTATTGTGAAGAATCTATTATGTAAGTAATAATACCTTTTATCGAATGGTAACATTAATACTAAAGAAGGCGAATACATTTAAGCGAATCATGTAAAAATAAGCCAACTCACACAAATTGTACAACCGTTGATTCAAGCAAATTCTCACATCCTCATATCAGTCGTCGCAACAGCCACAATCTTTCCATTTCTCTTAATGGGAATCGAGAGAGTTTTCATCCAGATCTCTCCGCCACCTGCATCAAAGTATGGTGCGCTCCAAACTTCTGTTCCGGATTGCAATGGCTTTGTAAGCCACTCCTGTGTTTCGATTGCATAAGCGGGATCTTTTGCCAAATCTTTATAGATCAACGCTGTCGCTCCACGATACCAGTAAGGACTTGCGACAACATTCCTATTTGAATCAAGAATACAAACAGTGGAACCAAAGAAGTTATTATCATTTCTTTGTAGATACTCTGTGATTCTTACTGATACCTGCGAACTGTCCAAAGATGAAGTAGACAAAGAGTCACAAAATGTGCGCAATGCATTTTCTATTGTTTGCTCAGTGGATATGGGTTGAACTGAGGACTCACAACTACTGATGAGACATACCAATAATAGCATAATACTTGAAAGTAGCACTGTCTTGATTCTATGCATGTTCACGCTCCATAATCTATAGATTTGTAAAAAACGAGATCTAAAATACATTCATTGCAAGCATTCCGAAACTCAAGTGATGATCAATCAAGCTAAGAGTTCTATTGCAATTGATTTAAAATTACATATAATTTTCAGTCATTCATATCTGATATTGGTATTCTATGTGATAAGCTTAGCGCCTTCACTTGCGAATGGATCTATTCGGATTGTTCTTTCCGGCTTTTTATGACTTCACAGGCCATTCTTGAACATTGATTGCATAAGCCGATACCTTCCCCAACTCTTCAAATTATTCCTCTCTGATTAAGCCTGACAATAACAACACTTGATCAAAACGGCACTGGAAAAGTGATTTCTTTATCTATTATCTTATTATAATACAGACATTATATCTGTTATTTGTTATTTTTACAGTCCTTTTGTATGCATTCTACATTCTTTATAGATAGATGAACCATTACATTGTCAACATAGCAGATAACAGTCATTTCCATTATGCTCCTTTGATTTGTGAGGAAATTGAGATTTCAGCAAAAATCAGAGGTACCGGTATTGCGAAGAGAACTGTTGAGTATATCGAAGATAAGATGAAGCAAGGAAAGGCCATCATAGCTCTTACTGAAGATGGCACTTGGGTTGGATTCTGTTATATCGAAACATGGGAAGATGGTAAATATGTGGCCAATTCTGGATTAATTGTTTCAAGAGAATTCAGAGGACAAGGCATTGCAACCAAGATCAAAAAGAAGGTATTTGAACTATCGCGAAACAAATATCCTGAGGCGATGATATTCGGCCTGACGACAGGTGCCGCAGTCATGAAAATGAATTCCGATCTCGGATATAGACCTGTCACCTATTCCGAACTCACTTCCGATGAATCTTTCTGGAATGGTTGTTCAAGCTGTGTGAATCATCCAATACTCATAAGCAAGAATAGTAAGAATTGCTTATGCACAGCAATGCTATATGAACCACAAATGGTTAAGATTTCAATTCCCGATAAAGCCCATGAGGAATCAGCATGATAAAAGTTCTTCTTGCCTATAGCGGTGGTCTTGACACGACATATTGCGCACTTTACTTGAAACATGAATGTCAATATGAAGTGCACCTAATTTCTGTTGATACCGGTTCTTTCACCATATCCGAAAAGGAACATCTGGCAGTAATGGCTAATAAACTAGGAGCCGCTTCATTTGTCTGCAAGGATGTATCTCGTGAATATTATGAAACATGCATTCGATATCTCATCTATGGTAATGTCTTGAAACATGGTACATATCCGCTGAGCGTGAGTGCTGAAAGAGCTGTGCAAGCCATCACTGTTGCTCAGTATGCCAAAGAACTTGGAATTGATATAGTAGCGCATGGTAGTACGGGGGCAGGAAATGATCAAGTGAGATTCGACATGATCTTTCGCCAGATATATCAGGATATTTCCATTATCACTCCTATTCGTGACAAACAACTCTCCCGCGCCGAGGAGATAGAATATATAAGAGAATATGGAATCGACTTTCCCGAGGAAAAGGCTGCATATAGCATCAATAAGGGCTTATGGGGAACCTCAATCGGAGGCAAAGAAACTCTTGGATCGAGTGAATATCTTCCCGAGAATGCTTGGCCGACGCCAATTACAGCTTATGAGTCAATCGATATCACGCTCACCTTCCATGAAGGAGAGTTCATTGACATAAATGGTCAATCTCTCAATGATCCTCTGAAATGCATCCGTGAACTTGATGCAATTGTTCAACCGTATGGCATTGGCCGTGACATTCATGTTGGCGATACCATAATCGGAATTAAAGGAAGAGTGGGTTTCGAGGCTGGAGCTCCTATCATCATCATCAAAGCGCATCATTTGCTGGAAAAGCATGTTCTTACCAAATGGCAATTGCATTGGAAAGATCAATTATCCGGTTGGTATGGAACTTGGCTACATGAAGGACATATGCTTGATCCCGTCATGCGTGATATCGAATCCTTCTTTACTTCAACGCAGAAATATGTAAGCGGAAGAGTCTTCATGAGACTCTATTCATATAGATTCGAATTACTTGGCATTGAAAGTCAATTCGATTTGATGTCAAATGCATTTGGATCCTATGGCGAAATGAATCGTACTTGGTCTGGAGATGATGTCAAAGGATTTGCAACAATATTCGGTAATCAAACATTGATTCATCGTACAATCCATGCCGGAGATAACGATGGTTAAGAAAGTGGGCATAATTGGTGGTGCCGGATACACAGGAGGAGAGCTCATACGAATTCTATTGAAGCATCCTTTTGTGACAATTGATTTTATTCATAGTCGAAGTCAATCCGGTAAGCCAATATACCATGCACATACTGATTTGCTTGGTGATACAACCTTGCATTTCACTGATAAAATCAATCCGGATATCGATATAGCATTTCTATGTTTACCACATGGAAAGGCAAATGAATTCATTGAATTATTTTCAGCGGATACCTGCATCATTGACTTGAGTCAAGACTTCAGAGTTCAATCACATTCAGAAAGAAACTTCGTATATGGCTTGCCGGAATTATTCCGTAATTCGATTGCAAAAGCCAACACTATTGCAAATCCCGGTTGTTTTGCAACTGCCATTCAACTCTCTTTGCTTCCACTTTTGAAAAGAGACATCTCAATTGATGATATCCATGTGCATTGCACAACAGGCTCAACCGGTGCCGGTATGACATTGAGTGATACAGGACATTTTTCATGGAGAAGCAATAACCTATCCGTGTACAAAGCATTTGAGCATCAACATTTGCATGAGATACACAATACCATTCAGCAATTCAGGACGGATCTTCCATCAATTAGAATGATACCCCAAAGAGGTCCATTTACAAGAGGAATATTGAGTTGCATGACAATGCGAACAAACCAAAGCAATGAGATTGCTAGCTTGTTCAAGCAACATTATGAGCATGAACCATTTGTATATATATCAGACACAGAACTTGATATAAAACAAGTTGTTAATACCAATAAGTGCTTCATTCATATTCAATGTCATGAAGATACAGTACTGATCACGGCTGTGATAGATAACTTGATAAAAGGCGCTTCAGGTCAAGCCATTCAGAATATGAATATCATGCTGGGTTTACCTGAAACTACAGGACTTCAATTAAAAGCAAGTGCATATTAAGAGAAAGCAAGCAATGAAACATTTCAGAAATATTCACGATTGCGAAAATCCACTGTCATTAATTGATCGCGGATTATACCATAAATCGAATCCTTTTGCTAATCAACATATTGGCAATAACAAAACTATTGGGTTAATCTTTTTTAATCCGAGTTTACGCACGCGATTATCCACGCAAAAAGCTGCTTTTCAATTAGGACTCAATACTATCATCGTGAATATCACAGCTGATTCATGGGCATTGGAATATGCAGATGGTATTATCATGAATACAGGTTCTGTTGAACATATCAAAGATGCAGCAGCAATGCTTGGGATATACTGTGATCTCCTTGCAATTCGCGCCTTTCCTGGCTTACAGAATAAAACCCAGGATTATGCAGAACCTTTGATTGAAGCATTTGTACGCCATGCACATATTCCGGTTATTAGTTTGGAGTCAGCTACTGTGCATCCATTGCAAAGTCTAGCCGATATGATGAGCATCAAGGAAACAAGTAAGCAAGCACAACCGAAGATTGTACTTACTTGGGCTCCACACATAAAACCTTTGCCACAATCTGTTCCCAATTCATTTGCAGAATGGACATTGAAATGTTTTCGCAATCTGACTATTGTTCAACCTCCCGGTTATGAACTCAGCTCGCAGTTCACTGAAGGAGCGACTATTGAATATGATCGAAAGAAAGCATTCGAAGGGGCAGACTTTATCTATGTAAAGAATTGGTCATCATTTGAACACTATGGCTCAATGCCACCAGTCGAAGGTGATTGGCTTTTTGACCAATCCATATTGCATCATGCGCCCAATGCCAAAGTCATGCACTGCCTGCCGGTCCGAAGAAATCTAGAAATCACCGATGAAGTTCTGGATGGTCCGCAAAGCATTATTCATCTCCAAGCAGAAAATCGTATTTATGCCGCACAAGCTGTATTGTATGACATACTCGAATCGATGCAATGAAAGAGCAATTATTCATCATAAAAATCGGTGGTAATTGCATTGATGACAAATCTGTACTCATCCCATTTCTTTCTACATTCTCAGCGATACAAGGAAAGAAGATCCTGATTCATGGAGGAGGTTCGATTGCAACAAAACATGCACAGCTTTTGAATATACAACAGCATTTTTATGAAGGAAGAAGAATCACCGATAAGCAGACTTTGGACATTGCAGTCATGTCATATAGAGGACTCATCAATGCAGAGATTACTTCACTCTTACAATCGATGCAATGCAATGCTATTGGAATCTGTGGAGCTGATGCAGGATTGCTGAAAGCAACAAAGCGGTTGGTTAATGATATTGACTTTGGCTTCGTAGGTGATATAGATGAGGATTCCATCAATGCTGACATATTAAGACACCTCTTGGAATTCCCTCTGATACCGGTCATTGCACCCATAACATATGATCGTTTCGGGAATCTCTTGAATACAAATGCAGATACAATAGCAACGATGATAGCAATTGCTCTTCAAAAGACATATGATGTAACACTCATCTATTGTTTTGACAAAAGTGGTGTTCTATCAAATCCTGCAAATGAAGAATCCATGCTTGTATCACTAAACAAAGCTGAATATGATGAACTTAAAAACCAATGCATGATAAATAATGGCATGATCCCGAAATTAGATAATGCATTTCTTGCTTTGAATTCAGGAGTTAATACAATTTATCTGACAAGTCCGGATTCTTTGCAATCGGATTGCACGGTTAAAAAAGGGACAAGAATAATTTCATGATTGAATATCAAGAATATATAGAACTATTGCAGTTACTTATCTCTATACCATCCTATTCAGGGAATGAGGAGCAAACTGCAGATTCCATTGCGGTTTTCTTACAGAGAAAAGGGATTTTTGTTGAGAGACATACTCACAATGTCTATGCGAGAAATTCTCGATTCTCTGAAGACTTACCAACTCTCCTTTTAAATTCACATCATGATACAGTAAAACCAAATCAGGGATATTCGAGAGATCCATTCGAAGCATGCATTGAGAATGGTCGCTTATATGGCTTGGGAAGCAATGATGCAGGAGGATCACTAATTGCATTACTCGCAACATTCTGTCATTATCATGATGCCGAATTACCTTACAATCTCATAATCGCGGCTACTGCCGAGGAAGAAATTTCGGGTCCTAATGGCATAGAATCTCTTCTTCCATTATTGGGTAAAATCGATTGTGGAATAGTGGGTGAACCTACTGGAATGCAGATTGCAATTGCTGAAAGAGGACTACTTG
>JBIKKD010000273.1:0-2958 GCA_044360565.1 Kapaibacterium sp. (SeqCode) | reverse complement strand
GGTCTTTTTGTGATATCATTGTAGATATCCAAAGCAGTATTTAGTTCTTTCTCGCTATAGCTGAAGGTTTTATTTCCTTCACAATATGTGCGAATGAGAAAGAAAAACTGAGTAATGTAATACATGTGTTCAGGAAGACTAAGTTCTGTGAATCCATGTTCTTCATTCATGAATTGTAGGGCAATGTTAATACCCAAAGTTTCTGCTTCATTACCGAAGCATTCTTCATCTTCATTAATGGAGATAAACATATCTTCAATAGCATTGATATTCTTCATAAATGTATCAAAGACAGTTTCATCTACTATTAAGGGATAATGTTCTAGTACATTTGCAAGAAATGAATCAAGCACGATGAGTGCGACATATATTTCTTTATACATATGTACGATAGTTTCATGGATAGAAACTTCTACTTCTAACAGTAATTCAGCTTCAATTGTGCTTTTACTGTGTTCAATAATCAGTTGACTGATATTTTTGCTTATGGCTTGAATCATGGTTTCCTCCATTATAGATTAATTGTGAATAAATTGGTATAACAATTCTCTCATGACTCTTATAATGAATCATCTACATGTTATTCCCTGAATATTTTATGTTCTTATTATGTGAACCACATTGATTCACATTTTGCAACTTCACCACATGATATGTGGCAGAGTATGTCTTGTATCTTTTTGTTTTTATGGTTTTACTGCATTTCTAATCAGTGTTTACTGATTTCGGACTCATCTGCGATATATTTTGACATTCTTCATACGCTTGCATGATCTCTTGATCAATTTTAAATAGAGACATTGGGTTTTGCCTCTGTCATTCGCGATGTTGGATTTCCGGCAGGTTCTTTGTAGGCTATTTGATATGACATGTATGCGATCATGGGAGCTATGTACTCCCAATGTACGAATGCATGTTTTGTGAAATGTTCGGTTGAACATTTGCGCGATCATTTCGTTCAATCAATTCTTCCCTGATTCATTCTCTTCCTATTCCCATGATCGTATAGCATGATATAGTATCTCGTACGAGTCTCAATTTTGCATTAGATGCATTTCACCCTTTTCAATTGAAATCGGATCAACTGGAAAAAGCAATGTCCCCCATGATTTACCCCTGAGAATCAAACATTGCTTTTTCCTTTTTTTGCATAGCCCCAAGATGCTTTTCCCCTTGCATCATCTATGCTTCCCTATTATTCTATCTATTGATTGAACTTTTTCAATGAACTCTACAATACTATATGTAATTCTCGTGCCAAACTTTTTCTTACTAAAACACAAACACCCTAAAAGGTAGCATTTATCAGCCTTCTAGGGTAGTTTGTATTTTTTGAGAACATGTGATTGTTTATAATCATGATGTCAATGTGTAAAGTGAATTACACATAATTTACAGTAGTTCTGTCAACCCAATTCTTAAAACATCATACCAAGAGTGAATCTATGAATTCCCCCGAGATCGGAAAAATCGGTATATGAATAATCCACTTGTAACATATATTCATTTCCATTGATTGGAAGATGAATGCCCGCTCCTCCGGAGAATTGCCCCTGTTCCAACCCTATAATATATCCACCTCTGATGATTGCTTTTGCGGTAAATGATTCTGAAAATGTGAGTGCATATTCTGAACCCAATGCATAATTCTCTGCATTGTCACTCGGATGATTTAATTGCACAGATACCGTCCACGATTGCATGCTATCTATGATGGGCTCCATCGCAAATCCAATTCGAAAATTGATCGGTGGATCAAATGATTGAAATGCATTTGCTTCACCGCCATTGAAATCAGGTGCCGAACCTTGTGTTTTCAATGTTCCGGAAGGTGTCAATTTCCCACCAAAATTACTGATTGCAACAGCGAAGCGGGATGTTCCAAGTCCTGTTTTATAAAATGTGCCCGCATCAAAGAGAATACCGTTCAATCTCATCGTTCCAGCTTGTTCATGCAAATAACGAAGCGTCAAACCGGCTGAGAATTGTTCAGTGAATTGTCTGGCATAACCCAATGAAAAAGCGGAAGTCCCAAAATTGATGGTTTCCCCTGTACCGAAAGGACGAAACTCCGTTGTCACTTTGATAGAACCCGCATTCAGATTGGCAATGGAAAATCCAATCGCTGATTCATCATCCACTTTGTATAATCCTGAAGCAAAACGATGTTGGAGTCCACCAAACCATTGAGTCTGCGTGAATGCTACTTGATTTCCGACAGATTGCGTCATCCCCGCTGGATTCCAATACATCGCATTGGCATCATTGATCACGGAAACAACACTCTCTCCCATTCCCGTTGCACGCGCTCCTGCACCAATTTTCAAAGCGGATCCAAGTGATATACCCGTTCTTTCCTCACCGAAAGAAGGAAGAATTTGAGCATTGAGTTCAATTCCCTGTAGCAGGAATATGAAGAGTGCAATGCAAGTATATCGTAGGCATGTCGAAAATTTCATGTCGCAAAAATACCGTCTTTTCACTCAACTTGATATGCATTTGATGGTACTTTTCAACAATCACCTGACAAATGTCATTGTTTTGGCCCAATTAAGCCTCGAAATTTGAATTGTTCCTTAAAGGACTTTTCCCGTATTCAGGATTTTGACCATGATACGCAATGTATTACAAACGATAGGCGGTATCGAAGTATATCCGATTATCTCACTGATTATGTTTTTCGGACTCTTCGCTACGGTATTGATTTGGTTTTTCCGAGTTGATAAATCGCATGTGAAGACCATGGCATCCATTCCACTCGAAGATGCTCAATCAGCCGAGAATGACAAACGATAAAATGTATATTCCATTTAGGATAGATTCACAATGGCAAAAGAAGAAAAAAAAGATGAACTGCTCGATCATGATGCAGATGGTATTCAAGAGTTTGATAATAATCTCCCCAAGTGGTGGCTCTATGGATTTTATCTCACCATAGTATTTGCAGTGGCCTATATG
>JBIKKD010000229.1:0-2968 GCA_044360565.1 Kapaibacterium sp. (SeqCode) | reverse complement strand
TTGAATGAATATGGAGTGAATGATAATATTTTCGATGATTCAAATCCCATGGGATTTTATGATGTTCTTTCAGCAATCCGCAAAGCTGAACTCGACCCAAGAATCAAAGGCATCTATATTCCAATTGGATCCAGTCAAATCGGCTTCGTCAAATTGGAAGAAATGCTTGAAGCCTTGCAATCGTTCAAAAATAAGGGGAAATTCATCTATGGTTATATGGAAACGGGAAGTAGGGGAGATTATATGCTTCTCAGCATTGCAGATTCGATATTTATGCCAAAGGAAGGAATGGCTGAAATATCAGCTCCCGGAATTTCAGGAATATTCTTCAAAAACATGTTTGCAAAGCTTGGTGTGAATTATCATGTTCAGCAATTCGAAGAGTATAAATCCGCAGGTGAACAATTCTCTCAGGAGCGTTTTACTCCTCCGGCAAAAGAGGCTCTCAATGTAATTATACAATCTAGAGCTCAAAGAATGTATCAGTTGATTGCTCAAAATAGAACCTTGCCATTGAGCGATGTGCAAAAAGCTTTTGATAGAGGTGTGTATTCTGCTGATTCCATGAAGGCAATCTCATTTATAGATGGATATGCTCAAGAATGGGAAGTGCGCGATATCATCAAAAAGAGAATAGAAAGCATTCGAAAGAAGGAGAAATCAACTTCTGATACATTAGATGTATTGCCAATGATTTCACTTCAGGATTATGTAAATGTAGAATGCAAAGAATTTGATCAACAAATTGCTGATGAATCAAATGCTATTGCAATAGTATCTGCTGTTGGTCCAATTCGATCAGGAACTTCCGGTGGAAGCAATCCTTTCAGCGGTGGAGAACAAGAAATTGCATCTGGATCACTTGTGAAAGATTTGAAGAAAGCATCTGAAAATAAAAATGTGAAAGCAATCATTCTACGAATTGATAGCCCAGGTGGTTCGGTCATAGCATCCGATGAAGTATGGTCATTGATTCAAACCATCAAAAAGAAAAAGCCAATCTATGCTTCAATGAGTGATGTAGCAGCTTCAGGTGGATATTATATACCCATGGCTTGTGATACAATTATTGCTCACAAACAAACAATTACCGGCTCAATAGGAGTAATTGGAATGATTCCTGTGATTGATGAAGCTATGTCAAAGATCGGAATCACAATGGATACAATTTCTACCGGTGCATCATCACAAGACTTGAATATGATGCTTCCAATGACAGAAGAAAGAAAAAAGAAATTGTATGATCAAATGTATCCAATCTATCAGCGATTTGTTTCGAAAGTCGCACAAAGCAGAAGTATGCAGTTTGAGCAAGCCAGATCATTTGCAAAGGGAAGAGTATGGCTAGGAAGTGATGCTAGAAAAAATGGATTGATTGATACTCTTGGTGGTTTGGGAACGGCTATTTCAATTGCAAAAAAGCGCATTGGAATTCAAGAAGATAAAAACCCTTATATCATTCATTATCCAAAAAAGAGGGATATGATCTCTGAATTGATTGCCTCTTTGTCAGGAAATAAGGATGAAGAAAGCTCCGCAGGGATTCAAAAATCTCTTGAATTGGCACTAGGAAAAGATAATCCCCTGAATATCATGCTGAAGTCACTTCCATTGGAAATACAGCAAGCTATGCATTATGCCATATCAGTATTTCAAATGACTCAAAGAGAAAGTGTATTGGCAATTCTTCCTTTCATGCCGATAATTTGAGGTGATTATCATTCATAATCATGCGAAATGATGCGAAAATCCGGTTTCCACTGTATCAATGATAAAAATAGTCTCGAAAATATCTTAACAAATTTGATGTTTATTGGACTATTAGGCGTTTCTTTCGTAATTTAGTGGCTCACTATCACCATATTGATCACTAATGTTATTGTGTGTGCAATGACGAAAGCAGATATTGTCGAACAAATAGCCACCGAAACCGGCCTGACTAAAGTCCAAACCAAAGCCGTAGTTGAAGGAGTACTTTCATCAATTATGGGTATTTTGGCAGGAGGAGGCCGTATTGAGCTTCGTGGCTTCGGTGTTTTCTCTGTAAAAAGTCGTAAATCCAGAATGGCCAGAAATCCGAGAACCGGAACTCCGGTTGCTTTGGACAAAAGATATGTACCCGTGTTTAAAGCTTCACCTGATTTTCAAGAACATGTAGATAATGTTTTGAAAACCAAAGATCAGACCGGCGCATTGCCGAGTGTGACCAAAAAAGGTACAAGTGCAAGGACAAAAAAAGGATAATGCATTTGAATGAGTGATAATAGCTCACAAAAGAAGTTTCGTTTTGATAAAATGTCATTGATTGCCATTTTGTCCGTTACTTTCATTGCATCTACTTCATATGCCATTTCGCGTTTCGTGATTGAGCAGCAAAAACCGGGGAAAGAAGAAACATTGCGATTGGCCAATGAGGCTTATGATCGTGGTGATTTTCAAAATTCATCGTATCTTTATCAGCGGTACATTGATGTTTTCGATGGAGAAAATATTAGCGTACTCATTGATTATGGTTATTCCTTACATAATGTCGGGAATTCATCAAAAGGCATTGAGATATTGAAAGTTGTATTGAAAAAACAACCTAACAATGCTTTTGCATTATTCAATATCGCAGTCATTTATTATCGTGATGGAGATAAATCCAAAGCGAAAGAATGGATGAAGAAATGTGTCGAAAAGGGTGATGCACCGGAAATAGTGGAAAAAGCCACGCTATTATTGCAACAGATGTAATTCAATAATAAATAATTGATTGTTCAACAGTATTTGAGAGGATACCATGCCTTGTGGAAAAAAGCGTAAGCGCCATAAAATGGCAACGCACAAGCGCAAAAAGCGTCTGCGCAAAAATCGTCATAAAAAGAAGAATCGGTAGTTAGATGGCGTATTCATTGAATACGCCATTTTTTTATCCTTTTCTGGTATTTCTCTGTTCAACTGCCAGCAATTGTCCCACTTCAGTTAG
>JBIKKD010000228.1:0-2977 GCA_044360565.1 Kapaibacterium sp. (SeqCode) | reverse complement strand
ATTCTTGATTCATTGCAGATACTCCATACGGGTTCTTTTCGTAATCAACAAGAACATGACTCCACAAACCCACTCATGATCGAAACAAAAGGAGTGAAGATTGCGCTCCTCAGTTATACCTATGGAACAAATGGCATTCCGGTACCCAAACCGAATGTGGTGAATCTGATTGATCATGTACAAATGGAAAAAGATATTGTAAAAGCTCGATCACTTGGCGCACAAATGGTGATTCCCGTGATTCACTGGGGAGTTGAATATCAGACCTATGAACATCCTTCACAAGTAAAGACCGCAGAATTCCTTGCGGGAAAAGGTGTCGATGCAATCATAGGCATGCATCCACATGTGGTGCAACCAATCAAATATGTAAAGCGCAATGGTGATTCAATTCCAGTGGCATATAGTCTCGGAAATGCTGTCGCAAATATGCGTGACAGATATAAAGATGGTGGTCTATTTGTACAACTCACCATCAAAATAGAAAATGACACTCCTCGCATAACTTCCTTCAATGATATTCCATTCTGGGTTTGGAAGGGATCATCAAAAGAAGTGAAAGGCATTCATGGTTATTATGTGATACCGGAATCAAAAATCTCTATACTGCCTGCCGGTGAAGCAAAAAAAGCTCAAGTCTTTTTTGATGATACAAGGAAGATTCTCAAGAAATGAGATAATTGTGAACATATATGGCACTGCTTTAGACAGAGATTCCATCTATGATACCATGGGTTTATCAATGGTCGCCAATTATTCACACGGAATTGGGTTTTATAACACAAACCACCACTAATACCATACAGAATCAATTGCAGATTGCTATTTTTACGCATAATCTTTGATTCTAAATTCTACAGGAAAGTATATGGATTCGATCTTTTCACGCTATTCGCATCTCGGTCTACCGATATTCCGCATTTGTGTTTCACTTATGATGCTCACACATGGTTGGGCAAAACTCATGAAATTGACTGCAGGCGGAGAAATTAAGTTCTATAATTTCATGGGCATGGGACCCGAAATATCACTCGCTCTTGCAGTCATCGGTGAATTGATTGCCCCACTATTAATCATCGTTGGATTCAAAACACGATATGCTGCGCTACCTGCTGCATTTACGATGGGCGTCGCGGCTTTCATCGTTCATGGAGCGGATCCACTCGGTGAAAAAGAATTGGCTCTCTTTTATTTTCTTTCCTTCTTCATGATCATGCTTACCGGTCCGGGAGCATATTCTCTTGATAAAAAAGACTGAGCATATAATGCCACAAGGCATGAAAAGATTCATTGTTTCACTCTCAATCATCATCATCGGCACCATCATTGCATGGAATGCCAATGGGAGATCTTTGATTGGAGTGGATGATGCTCAGATCTATCTGGTGTATATGCAGAATCTTGCCGATGGACATGGCTTTGTGTATAATGTCGGGGGAGAATATGTGGAAGGCTTTACTTCTCTTCTTTGGACACTCATCGGCGCATTGATTGCAATGCTGCATTTGCCTCTGGAATCTACTCTGCTCATTATCAATATATCGCTGATTGCTTTTTTGCTTTCGCGATTATGGGGATATATCGATACAGAGAAATTCATTTCATGGAAATCAATACTGTTTCTTGGATTGATATTCTTCACTCCGGGTTTCATTGAATGGACGATTCTCTCTTTGCTTGAGACCGGTTTGTGGACCACACTCCTTGGTTTGATCTCACTTGGCATACTTGAGAAAAGAAGCGCCGGATATATGGCTTTGCTTTTTGGTTTGCTCATTCTCTGCAGACCCGAAGCAATGCTTTGGGGTATGGTTTTGTCAGGGATATATGCATATATCATGCATAAAGAAATGCGTGAATATCGAATTGCTCATTTCATTCCAATATTGACAGTGTTACTCACATTGTTGTGTTTGATTCTCTGGCGTATCTCTTATTTCGGATTTCCACTCCCCAATACATATTATGCAAAGGTATCATCGAATTTCATGTCAAATCTCTTTGATGGAATGAAATACACTGCAAAAACACTCCTTCAAATACCAATGCTAATTCCGATCATTGGAGTGATAGTGATTGATGTATTGAAAAATTTAAGGACATCATCGATTAAAGAAATCAATGAAAAATATCTACTGATTTTAAGTATTGTAAGTATCACAATTCTCATTCCTCTGCTTACTGGTGGCGATCATTTTCAATTGTCAAGATTTTATCAGGCAACCATGCCTTTGATGATATTCGGCGCAATTCTCTCATTTAGATATCTTATTCCAAAAGAATCACTTTTTACAATTGGAATTCTGATGATTTCCATGCTTTCTTCGCGGTGGATTGTCTATGCTGTGACCAATACTCCACTGTCACATGAATGGAAGATTGCAATTGAAGGAAGAAATCAATCCGAGCAATTGAATGCATTTTTCTCGAATGGGATTGCGCCCAGTCAAGGAGTGCTGACCGCGGGTGGAACGGCTTATGCATATAAAGGAATGACGATAGATTTGCTTGGTTTGAATAATGTACGAATGGCGCATGCTGAACCGGTGAAAAAGGAAGGACTGATGAAGAACCATGCTTCATTTGTTCCTGCGGTGTTCTATGAATTAGCTCCTGATATTGTGTGGATGGGAGGAGGTTTTTCCGAGAAGGAAGAATCAGTGTTGAACATACATTCATTCACTGCAAGAGTATTTCATGATATTCATGAAGAAGAGAAATTCAATCAGCAATATGCAGGATATTCCATTCGTAATTCAAGAGGTAAATGGATCGCTACAGTCATGAAGAAAACATTCGTGAAGCAATTGAATACTGCAGAATATATCATCAAAGAGATACCGCTGAAAAAACTTGTCGAATGATATCAATGAATGAGAATACGATACTGATATGGGGATAATGTCACGGTGGAATTGAGTGTATCATTCACATTCGACACAGCATCTTTCCAATAAGTATTTTGAAGTGCAATTGG
>JBIKKD010000227.1:0-2985 GCA_044360565.1 Kapaibacterium sp. (SeqCode) | reverse complement strand
CAATAGGCGATGGCGATTTGAAAATTGTACGAAGTTTCAGAGAAAAACCCAAGATGGAAGATGCACTTGCATATATTTCCAAAGGTGGGTTTTACTGGAATAGCGGGATGTTCTTTTACAGACTCGACACATTTGCCGAGGCCATGAATATTGCCATGCCAGATTCATTCACCGCCATGGAAACTCTCTATGATTGTCTTTTGAATGGACATTCGCTTTCTTCAATGCAGATCACAGATTCATTTGGTCAATTGGAAGCGACATCCATTGATTATGGAATCATGGAAAGAATCAATAATGTGGTAGTACTTCCCGCTTCTTTCACTTGGGATGATGTCGGCTCTTGGGATGCTTTGTCCAGACTTGGAGATACAGATGCATCTGGCAATATCATTTCCGGAAATTGCTTGGCACTCGATGTAAAAGACAGCATAGTTTGGAATGCCAATCCCGAAGTGATGCTTACGACACATTCAGTCACCGGTATGACTATCATTTCCACTCCCGATGCAATCATGGTATGTCCAACAGACAAAGCACAAGAAGTAAAATCCATTGTGACTGCATTGCGTGATCAACATAAAGAACAACTTCTCTGATTGATATGTCAACTCGCTCAACATATGCTCTCATCAATTCAGATGCACTGAGATCGAATATTCGCATCATCAGGGAAAACCTTCCGGAAGGCACTGCAATCATGGCCATGGTCAAAGCCAATGCATATGGTCATGGGATTATCGAATGCTCAAGAATTGCCCAAGAAGAAGGCATTGATTTTCTGGGAATTGCATTTGCATCCGAAGGAGTGATGATTCGTAAGGCAGGAATTACAATGCCGATCATTCTGATGACTCCTCCCGAACCTGAAGAATTAGATGCTTTGATCGAATATGGAATTGAGACCATCATCTGTTCTCGAGATACAATTTCGACCTTGAATGAAAAGGCATTATCAAGAAATACCAAGATTCCTGTGCATGTCTTTATTGATACAGGGATGCATCGTGATGGAATCATGCCAGAAGAAACAGTCACGATGGTACAAACAATCCTTCAAACCCCGGGTTTGCATTGGAAAGGTATTTGCACTCATTTCGCCACAGCAGATGCCGATGATATGTCTTTCATGCTTAAGCAGAAAGATCTATTTACAGCATGTTTGAAGGAATTGGAAGCATTGAATTTGAATCCTGAATTCATTCATATTGGTAATTCTGCCGCACTCATGCGCATGCCTGAGAATATTGGCAATCTTGCAAGGCCCGGACTTTCCATCTATGGCTATTCCCCCGTAAAAGGATTATTCCCCGGTTTACAACCCATACTTTCATTACATTCAACCGTGATGTCGATTCGTACAGTCAAACAAGGCGAATCAGTTTCCTATGGCAGATCATTCATTGCCGAAAAGGATACAATCATCGGAACCATACCTATTGGCTATGGTGATGGTTTATTCCGTGGATTCACGGGAAAATTGCAATGCATCATCAATGGAATGAAATTTCCAATCGTGGGAAATATCTGCATGGATGAATGCATGGTTGATTTGGGTGAATCGAATATTCAGGTAGGATCAGCAGTAACCTTCATCGGAAATGACAATGGTACCGAGCAAAGTGCCGAAGATTTGGCTTCTCTGCTCAATACCATTCCATATGAAATCACTACAGCAATTTCAGCAAGAGTGCCTCGCATCATTGCATAAGCGCAGGATCCAAGATCTCTTGATCCGTTCCAAATACATCTGCTTTCTCATCATTGAATTCACCTTCCCAACGGGCAATAACAACTGTTGCCAAACAATTTCCGAGTAGATTGACCGAAGTTCTGGCCATATCCATCAATTCATCAATCCCAAAAATCATTGCAACGCCCAGTGCACCTATGCCGGGTGGCAAAAATGAAGAGAGGGTTGCAAGCAAGATTACAAGCGAAGCTCTTGGAACAGCAGCAACACCTTTGGAAGTGATCATGAGTGATAACATCATCATGATTTGCTGTTCGAATGTGAAT
The DNA here is from genome assembly GCA_044360565.1 of Kapaibacterium sp. (SeqCode). Taxonomy (GTDB): domain Bacteria; phylum Bacteroidota; class Ignavibacteria; order Kapaibacteriales; family UBA961; genus UBA961. The sequence continues at coordinate 966 of JBIKKD010000227.1, read as the reverse complement.
GTGAATCCCGGAATGGTTGTGGCGGCTGCCTGAGCAACAAATACCGAAGCCATGGCTAGATACAATGTTGTTCCATCAAGATTAAAACTATAACCGGTTGGCATCACAAATCCAACAATTCGCTTTGGAACACCGAGTCGCTCCATATTTTGCATTGCTTTGGGAAGAGCTGATTCACTGCTTGTGGTAACAAATGCAAGAATAAATGGTTCGCGTACCGCTTTAAGAAATGGCTTGAGAGGTACGCGGAAAAGAAGAACCACTGCACCGAGAACGAGTACTACAAAAATGACGAGTGCTATATAGAGTGATAATACCAACATTCCCAAATTTGCTAGCACTCCCAATCCTTGATGACTAATTGTGACAGCCATTGCCGCACCAACTCCAAATGGCGCAAACATCATGATAAATCCTGTGAACTTGAACATGATTTGCGCTAGTGAATCGCACATTGCCACAATCGGCTTTCCGCGATCTCCAATGGCAGTCAATGCCATTGCAAAGAGAATGGAAAATGCGACTATTTGTAGTACATCACCTTTGGCCATTGCATCGATGATGCTGGAAGGAAAGACATGCACTATTGTTTCAATCAATGTTTTGGGATGATTTTGTGCGATAGTTCCAAGAGCGCCAGGATCACCATTCAGTACGATTCCATGTCCGGGTTGAACAATATTGACCACAGCAAGTCCAAGGAATAAAGCAATCGTAGTCACAATCTCGAAATACAAAATCGACTTTGCTCCCATTCTTCCCACTTTTTTCAAGTCTCCGCCACCAGCAATTCCAATAACGATTGTTGAAAATACCAATGGAGCAATGATGGACTTGATCAAATTGAGAAAGATATCTCTCATGAATGAAAGTGAAGATGAAAACTCAGGTGCAATCCACCCAAGAAATACCCCAAAGACAAGACCAAACATTATTTGCTTGGTTAATGAGATATGCCACCAAGGT
>JBIKKD010000293.1:0-3021 GCA_044360565.1 Kapaibacterium sp. (SeqCode) | reverse complement strand
GCAAAGACATAAGTCTTGAAGCGCTTTGTCTGCAATGTTAAGAAAGTTTTTCCACACCTCGAAGCAACCATGTCACATTCACAACTTGATCTCAATCAATCGGTGCAATCCGAACTTGAAGTAACCGTTGAAACAGCAAAGGAAGTGGGGCTCACCGCCGATGAATTTTCATTGATTTGTCAAAAGTTGGGTCGTACGCCTTCCTATACCGAACTCGGTGTGTATTCCGTGATGTGGAGCGAGCATTGTTCCTATAAAAATTCCATCCTACAATTAAAAACACTCCCAAGATCGGGTGGTCGCATGCTTGTTGAAGCTGGAGAAGAAAATGCCGGTCTCATTGATATCGGTAATGGATATGCGATTGCATTCAAGATTGAAAGTCATAATCACCCTTCTGCTGTCGAGCCATTTCAGGGTGCCGCAACGGGAGTTGGTGGAATCCTCAGAGATATTTTCACGATGGGTGCCAGGCCAATCGCCGCATTGAATTCATTGCGATTCGGAGAATTGGACTCATCCAGAACAAAATATCTCGTGAAAGGCGTGGTGCATGGAATCAGTCATTATGGCAATTGCTTCGGTGTGCCTACAGTTGGTGGCGAGGTATATTTCGATAATTGCTATACAGATAATCCCCTCGTGAATGCGATGGCAGTCGGCATCGTGAAAGTCGGTGAAACATGTTCCGCGATTTCCGAAGGCAAAGGCAATAGCGTGATGATCATGGGTAGTTCTACAGGCAGAGATGGCATCCATGGCGCATCATTACTTGCTTCCAGAGAATTTGACGAAAAAACCGAAGACATGAGACCAACCGTTCAGGTTGGCGATCCATTTGCTGAGAAATTACTTCTCGAAGCAACATTGGAATTGATCAATAGCGGTTGCGTGGTCGGCATGCAAGACATGGGAGCTGCGGGTATTTCATGTTCCACTGCAGAAATGAGTGCAAAAGGCAAATGCGGAATGATTGTAAATCTTGATGCAGTGCCTCTTCGCGAGCAAGACATGAGCGCTTATGAAATCATGCTCTCAGAATCACAAGAACGAATGCTTGTCGTAGTTGAAAAAGGCAAAGAACACATAGCCATAGATATCTGCAAGAAATGGGATGTTCCCATTTCTCAAATCGGCGAAGTGACCGAAGATGAATTAATTCATGTATTTAGACATGGAAAAAAAGTGGCCGAATTGCCTGCTCAGACTCTTGTGCTCGGCGGAGATGCACCGGTCTATGTACGCGAGAAAAAAGAACCTGAATATTTGAAGTCTAGCGCCAATATGCCCGCTCTTGAGATCAAACCTGAAGAACATTCCGGCATCATCCTTGATCTGCTTGCACAAAGCACTATCACGAATAAGCGTTGGATTTTCGAGCAATATGATTCGCAGGTGCGCACAAATACAGTGACCATAAAGGGGGATGCACCTATTTTACGCATCAAAGAGATTGATGGATTCGGCATTGCCGTAAGCACTGATTGCAATAGTCGTTATGTCTATCTTGACCCTTATAAAGGCGGAATGATGGCTGTCGCAGAAGCCGCTCGCAATGTAGCTTGTGTGGGAGCAGAACCCGTTGCGATCACAAATTGCCTGAACTTTGGGAATCCATATGATCCTGAAGTCTATTGGCAATTCACTGAAGCCATCAGAGGAATGGGCGATGCATGCCGTGCATTGAACACACCCGTAACCGGTGGCAATGTGAGTTTTCACAATGAATCGCAAAAGCATGCAATCTTCCCAACTCCAACCATAGGTATGCTCGGTTTGATCCCCGATCTAGCTCATACAGTAGGTGCAGGTTTTACAGAAAACGATGCAATAATCGCATTGCTTGGTTGGCAGGAAGGTGGACTCGAAGGCTCCGAATTACTCAAGATGAAAACAGGTAAGATTGCCGGTAATGCACCTGCATTTTCATTGGAGCGAGAAGTGACTTTGCAAAAAACAGTTATCCAATTGATTCAGAGTAAAGCCGTACTTAGCGCACATGACACTGCCGAAGGTGGACTTGCGATTGCAATAGTGGAATCTTGTTTGGCGCAAGGGATAGGTGCTGAATTGGATTTACCATTTGAAGAAAATGCAGATAACCTTTTCGGCGAAGCACAGAATCGTATCGTGGTTTCGATCAGACCCGATCAATTCGAGAATGCAAAGGCAGCTGCCGATAAGGCAGGCATTCCATTGCAAGTGCTCGGGAAAACAGGAGGTCATTCATTGAGTGGCAAAACATTCTCTGTTTCACTTACTGATGCGCATACAGCGTATATTAATACATTATCGAAGATAATGTCTTGATCAATCTTCAGTATTAAGTATCATTGCGCCTGCTCTCCCTGAAGTTGCTGAGATGATTTCGTTCATGAATATTTCACATTGCGATTCCGGTATCCGGGCGATGAATTCAACAGCATCACGATATTCCGAATCCGAGTTGATGGCATAGGAATCAATAATTCTGCGTACAATGTCCACATCTTCATAGGTGCAAAGAACTTTGATATCTTTGGTTGAATACACCGGAATTTTGACGCAAAGTTCGAGAACTGCAGAAGATGAGTCTGAATATGCTCTTGCAAGTCCACCGACACCAAGTTTCGTTCCGCCATAATATCGTGTGATGACCATCAATATGTCCGACACATCATATTTATGCAAAACGAATAAAATGGGTTTTCCTGCGGATCCGGAAGGTTCACCATCATCGGATGTTCTGAATTCTAGACCTCCCTTTCCGATTCTATATGCAAAGCAATTATGCGTTGCATCCCAAAATTCAGAACGCAATGATTCCAGTTCCTTGAGTGCCTGATCCTTGGAAGTGACGGGAATAACCGTGGCAATAAATTCAGAGCCACGAACTTTGATGGAAGTTCTTTCTCTCTGTTGAATCGTATAGTAGAAATCTGTCGGACTTGAATTCATCTAATCACAAAGTAAAAACACAATGAAGATAGGTATTGTCTGTTATCCGACCTATGGCGGAAGTGGCGTCATTGCCACTGAGCT
>JBIKKD010000226.1:0-3021 GCA_044360565.1 Kapaibacterium sp. (SeqCode) | reverse complement strand
ATGTTAAGAACTTTGTGGAAACCATTGCAATACCAAACATTTCATTGACTTATGATTATAGCTATCGGTTCGGATCATGCGGGTTTCACTCGTAAACAAGAAATATTAGAACATTTACAGGTCCAAGGTCATGAAGTGAAGGATCTTGGAACATATTCCAAAGAATCTATGGACTATCCCGATGTGGCAGTGGAAGTAGCTAAACAGGTAGCCTCAAAAGAAGTCGAAAGAGGAATACTTGTTTGTGGAAGCGGAATAGGAGTATCTATAGTAGCGAATAAGACAGAAGGCGTAAGAGCCGCGAATTGTCTCAATGAGGAAATGGCATCTTTATCCAGACAGCATAATGATGCAAATGTATTGGCATTAGGCGAGCGATTGGTAGATACAAAAACAGCATTATCAATGGTAGATATCTTTTTATCAACACCCTTTGAAGGCGGAAGACATCAACAAAGGGTAGATAAAATTCATGATTTAACAGGTCGTTAAGGAGAGACACAACCCAATACCACAGGTCTTTTTGCACCGGTGACACTTGGAATATTCCCCGGTAAACCTCCTAAAGAACGCCAACCGAGATAGGCAAAACACAATGCCTCTTTGATATCTGCATCAAATCCTAAATCTTCTGATGACAAAAACGCTGCTTTAGGTAATTCTTTTTGTAACCTATCAATCAAAGTAGGATTATTTGCACCACCACCAGTAACCAAAATTCTTGATTCTGAATTACCGAAAAGTCTGATATTTTCAGCAATGGACCATGCTGTAAAATCGGTTATGGTTCTTACGATATCTTCACCCGGAAATGTATTCACAAAAGACACTTCTAAAATATCCTTAAGTAATGTCGCATTAAACATTTCTCTTCCGGTGGATTTGGGAGGTTTTTGAGTGATAAATTCCAATTCACACAAATTCTTCCACAACCTTTCCAAGATTCTTCCCTCTCGGGCAAATACTCCGTTTTCATCAAATTGTTTACCAAAAAAACGCTTCATCGCTAGATCTATCAGAATATTACCCGGACCTGTATCAAAAGCAAGTATTTGTTGATTTCTGTCTCTTGGAATTATAGTGATATTTGCCATGCCACCTATATTGATAGCTATAGTGTCTTTTTCATGAGAATACAGAAACTCAGCATCAAAAATTGGAACCAGGGGTGCTCCTTGTCCACCCAAAGCCATATCACCCGTTCTAAAATCCCCAATAGTTTTGATATGTGTCATAGCCGCCAAACTTGGTATAGACAATAATTGAAGAGTATGCCCGATATCATGTTTGTCTTTTGGCGGAGAATGCCAAACGGTTTGTCCATGAACAGAAAGAAGATCACATTCTTGAGAATTAATCCTTTTTTCAGTTAGAAATCGTTGAAGATACTCAGCATGTAATCTTGTAATCTCATAATTAGCATGTGAGACTTCTTCAATGGAAGTGGTATCTTGCAAGAAACGTGTAAGAAAATCTTTTTCTTCCAATGTATAAGAATAGACGGCTTTTTCTTTTATGGAAAACAGATGTTTGCCCCCTTCATCAATTGAGAATTCGGCCAAACAGATATCTATGCCATCTAGAGAAGTTCCACTCATCATCCCGATGACTCGACGAGGTGATGATAACCATTGTTGATAATCTGACAGGTACATGATCTATGAAAATTGGATTGATTGGTTATGGAAAAATGGGAAAAGAAATCGAACAACAGATTTCTCAAACTGGACATGAAGTTACGGTTATTTATTCTTCGGAAAGACTTTTTCTTTCAGACTCATCACCTGATTGTGATGTCTTTATAGAGTTTTCAATACCTTCCGCCGTTGAGTCACATATAGAACATGCGATTCAATTACAAAAACCAATAGTCATTGGAACCACAGGTTGGTATGATTCATTACCTCAAATCAAAACAAAAATAGGTGACACCATTGGATGTGTGTACAGCGGAAATTTCTCGCCAGGAATTCATATCATGAAAAAACTTGTCGCAGAATTATCCAAAAATCTATCTTCAATTGGTGGTTATGATATTTCAATGATGGAAAAACATCATAGACATAAAAAAGACAGTCCAAGCGGTACTGCACATTTATTGGGTTCGGCGGTGATAGAACATTTTGCAGAAAAAAAATATCTCACAACTTCACCGGATGATGTTTTACACTCCACCAGTGCTTTGCATATTTCTTCTTTGCGATGTGGTGACATCATTGGTGAACACGAAGTGATAGCAGATTCTATCATTGATACCATTTCAATTACACATAGTGCTAAAAACAGAAGTGGTTTCGCACAAGGCGCAATTTTAGCCGCAGAATGGATTGAGCATAAAAAAGGACTTCGTGAATTTTCGGAATTCTTCGCATGAAAAATTTAATTGTGTTTATTGTAACAATCTTAATGATAACAGGATTGTATGCAGTAACAGAAGCACCTGATATAATTATTAGACCAGGCGAACCAATTGCTTATTTTTCACCTGAGGAAGAGGGTGTGATAATGGAGGTCACTGTCTTGAATAAAGGTGGTGAGACATTACAAATCAAAGAGGTTAAGTCTTCATGTTTTTGTGCATCTGCAATTGTGAATAATCCTTCCATTAGACCCATGGGAAAAGGAAAACTCACATTTCAGGTAAGTACTTCAAGAATGCTAGAAGATTCTGTTACAAGGGTGGATTTTACGGTCATTAGCAATGCAAAAAATGCAAACTTCTCCATTCCACTTTTACTCGTCAACAAGAAATTCTTAAAAGTTTCAAAAAACTAGAATTAAAATCCAACATCAAGACCTAGTGTAAGGATATTGAAGTTGCTGATATTATAATCAAGACAAACTCCAAGACTTCCAAAAGTCTTGCTGATTCCCATAGTAAATTTCACAGCATTATCTTTGAACATTGCACTTGTGAATTGTGGTCTTTGATCTCCCGGATACATAGGAGGTCTTGGATCATCTGAATCCAAAGGCAATAATCCTAATTGTCTTTGTAATTCTTTCGGAAGATAAAAAGTA
>JBIKKD010000225.1:0-3029 GCA_044360565.1 Kapaibacterium sp. (SeqCode) | reverse complement strand
GCAGTGGCGACTTTTTTGATGTAGCAAATCATCCGAATATCACATTCAAAAGCAAATCAATGAAGAAGACTGGAAAAGGCACATATAAGCTTTCCGGTGACTTCACGATGCGCGGTGTAACAAAGCCTATTACACTTAATGTGAAATTTGGTGGTACACAAAAAAGCCCATGGGGTCAAACCGTTGCAGGTTTCAAAATCACAGGCAAAATCAATCGTAAAGATTTTGGTGTATCTTGGAGCAAAATGCTCGATCAAGGTGGCGCAGTTGTAGGTGATGTCGTTGATCTCGTTGCAAATATCGAAATCACAAAATAATTTCATTTCCTGATAGCCAATGGCGTCATGTGTTTTCACTGAAAATGCATTGACGCCATTCTTTTTTCCGAATCAAAGTTGTGATTTTGTAATTTCGAATATCACTTCAATGGTACATTATGTCAAAGCAAGAATTGTTGGTGTATTCACCATATACTCGAGAACAAATAGACAGCATCCCAATGCATGATTCACAAGATGCAGAGAATATGATTGCCACTGCATATGCTGTATTCAAGGACTCAAAGCAGTATATCCCATATCATGAAAGAATAGCAATTCTTGAAAGATTGATTCCCATGTTGGAGAATTCAATTGAAGCATTGACCATCATTGCGACAAAAGAAGGTGGTAAACCATATCTCGATTCAAAAGTGGAAGTATTGCGTGCAATTCAAGGTGTGAAATCAGCAATTGATACCATGCGTACGATGCATGGTAATGAAGTGCCGATGGGTTTGACGCAGTCATCGCAGAATAGACTTGCAATGACAATTCATGAGCCGATCGGTGTGATATTTGCAATCAGTGCATTCAATCATCCACTGAATTTGATTGTGCATCAAGTGATACCAGCAATCGCGGCAGGTGCACCCGTGATTATCAAGCCGGCGAGTTCCACACCTAGAACATGCTTGACATTTATCGACATGATTCATCAAGCGGGCTTACCAAAAGAGTGGTGTCAGGCATTGATCTGTCATTCTTCCATAGCACAACAAATAGTATCGGATTCTCGCATTGCATTTTTATCATTCATTGGTTCTGGTGAAATCGGGTGGAAATTGCGCACTCTACTTTCTCACGGAATGCGCTGTGCATTAGAGCATGGTGGAATGGCTCCATCAATAATAGCCGAAGATGCACTTATGGAAGAGTATCTAGAGAAGATTGTGAAGGGTGCGATGTATCATTCAGGACAAGTTTGTGTGAGCACACAACATGTATATGTACATGAATCTCAAGGCGAAGAACTTCTTATGTCTTTGAAGCAAAGAGTCGAACAATTCAAAATCGGTGATCCTCTATCTGCTGAGTCTGAGGGTGGACCACTCATTCATCCAAAGGAAGTGCAAAGAGTGCATACCTGGATTAATGAAGCTGTGAATCAGGGAGCAAGAAAAATATGTGGTGGTGAGATGATCTCGGAAACACTCTATGCTCCAACTGTGTTATATAACCCATCTGTGCATTCACAAGTGACAAATCAAGAAGTATTCGGTCCTGTTCTTTGTGTACATTCCTATACATCACTTGATGATGCAATCAGTAGAATCAATACATCGCCATTTGGATTTCAAGCATCCGTTTTCACGAAGAATACTGATATTGCATTCAAAGTGATGAAATCGCTCAATGCAAGTGCAGTGATGCTCAATGATCATACGGCATTTCGGGTTGACTGGATGCCTTTTGGAGGTCGCGATGCATCAGGATTGGGATGGGGTGGAATACCTCATTCGATCAAAGAATATTCGAGAGAAAAAATGCTCATATTTAATTCACCAAATTTATATCGTTGAGGCATTCATGAAATGTTATATGGTCAATATCGCATTGCCTGAAGAATATACGCCGGAATTTCTATCGCTCATTCCATCGCAGAGAGCATATATCAATAAATTGATGGGAAGAGGAGTGGTTTCGACATATACTTTGTCATTAGATCGCACCACCTTATGGGTGACCATGTTTGGTGATAGTAGCGTTGACATCGAAGCATATCTTGATAGATTTCCAATGAAGGATTTTATGGATTTTGAAATTGTGGAGGCGATGTTTCATCACAATGCCGCGCATTATGTTTTTCCAATGTCGCTCAATTGATGTCACATTCATTCTCACTTGAAGCAATTCTTGCGATTGCACGAAATAATGCCATCGGACTTGACGGGAAACTACCTTGGCATCTTCCTGTCGAATTGAAATTATTCAAAGAAGTCACGATGCATCATGCATTGATCATGGGGAGAAAAACATATGAATCATTACCCGGAATATTGCCTAATAGAGAGCATATCGTCATATCTCAATCATTGAATTCAATACATGGTGTCCATAATGCAATCTCAGTGGAACATGCATTGTCAATAGCCGAATCACTTGCTCCGCAAAAGGTTTTTGTGATTGGCGGAAAACGCATTTTTGATGAATTGATTCCGCAATGTAATGCGATTCATGTGAGTAGAATCATGAGGGAATTCAATGCAGATACATTCTATGATTTCAATTTCCAAGGATATACCATCGACCAGTCACATAGTTTGCGTGATGTCGAAACCGGAACTGATATTCTCTATCAAAAATTGATTATTTGAAAAGCATTGCTTTCGTGGGGGAAATGCGGGATGCAACAAATGCGGGGATGATTGTTGCGAAGAGTGATAATGCAAGAGCAGAGCCACCAACCAGATAATAATGCCATGCTTTCATGGAGACAGGAAGTACATCAATGAAGTACAAATCCGCATTCAAGGTGATTATACCATAATTCTGCTGAATGGTGCAAAGCGCGAAGCTTCCCAAGCAACCAATCGTGATGCCAATTATTCCTAGAGCAATTCCTTGTAGAGAAAAGATCGTCATGATCGAAAATTGCTTCATCCCGAGTGATTTCAATATTCCGATACTGCGCGTTTTTTCAATCACGATGATGAGTAAACTCGTGAGGATATTCATGATGGCAACAATGCCGATCAAGCTGAGCACAAT
>JBIKKD010000277.1:0-9652 GCA_044360565.1 Kapaibacterium sp. (SeqCode) | reverse complement strand
GAGATAGAATGAACAAAAAAGATATTTACATTGCTAAACCGCCATCAACGGCGATAACTTGTCCTGTCACATATGTTGAATCAGCATTGGCAAAAAACGAGACTACATTTGCCACTTCTTCCGGCTTCGCGGCTCTCTTGAGAGGAATTTTATCCGCAAAAGCTTTACGCTGATCATCATTCAATTTATCGGTCATATCGGTTTCAATATAACCGGGAGCGATGCAATTTACTAAAATATTACGAGATGCAAGTTCTTGTGCGAGGGATTTGGTCAAACCAATCATTCCTGCTTTTGATGAGGAATAATTGACTTGTCCGGCATTTCCTCTCAATCCCACAATGGAGCTAATATTGATGATTCTTCCAGAACGCTGAGACATCATTGGTCTGGCCACTGCTTTACAGCACAAAAATGCACCTTTGAGATTCGTATTCAATACATCATCCCAATCTTGCTCAGTCATGCGCATAAGCAAAGTATCTTTGGTGATGCCTGCATTATTGACTAATACATCAATTCTTCCTGATTCTGACAATATTTCCTCTATTCCGGCACGAATTGAATCATCAGATGCGATATCCATTTTCTTGAAATGAACTTGTTTGCCTTCTTCACGCAAGGATTGTGCAATCCCTTCTGCTTTTTCAGGACTGCTATTATAGGTTCCGTAGACAATAAATCCATCAGATGCCAATCGTTTTACGATTGCTTCTCCAATTCCACGGGAACCACCTGTGACCAAAGCAACTTTTTGAATAGTTTCCATTTTATTCTCCTTTTCCGAGTATAGCTTTAATATCGAGAGATGTATCGATTCCGCCAATGACTAAACCCGGATCGGAAAGTGTTCTTTTCACCAATCCTTGTAAAACCTTGCCCGGTCCGATTTCTTTGAATGATTCAATGCCATGTTCATGCATCGACTTTATGCTTTGCGCCCATAAAACAGGTGAAGTCAATTGATCAAGCAAGAGTTTTCGAAGTTCTGATGGATCACTAACCGGTTTTCCTGTGACATTAGGATAAACAGGCTTGATTGGATCATGAAACTGAACTGCATCGATTGCTTTTCCCAATTCTTCGGATGCAGAATTCATCAGAGGAGAATGAAATGCTCCACTCACTTGCAATTCGGTCACCATACGAGCTCCGGCTTCTTTGAACAGTGGAGCTTTGAGTCTTAAGTATTCTGCATCGCCTGACAATACGACTTGCCCGGGCGAATTGAAGTTTGCTGGTACAATGATTCCTTCTTCACCGGATAGTTCTTGACATAGCGAAATCACTGATTCATCACTCATTCCGATAACAGCAAACATGGTTCCGGGCTTTGCATTACCGGCTGAAAACATCAAAGAGCCCCGCAAAACAACCAGTTTCATGGCATCTTCAAAAGAAAGTACGCCTGCTGCATAGAGAGCTGAATATTCACCTAAGGAATGTCCGGCAAAAGCATCAGCTTGCACATGATCCTTTACCAAATCCCAAATGATTGCTTCATGGACGAAGAGTGCGGGCTGGGTATAACGCGTTTCTTTGAGTAGTTCCGCAGGACCATTAAAGCATATTTCATCGAGTGGAAATCCTGCTATGTCACAAGCTTGTTTCATTCTCTCTGCAGCTGATTCAAAATCCTTGATGATATCAGCTGTCATGCCGACATATTGGGATCCTTGACCGGAAAAAATACATGCCATTGAACTCATGATTTGATACCCCATGTCAAGAGAATACTGCCCCATGTGAAACCTGCTCCAAAACTTGCCAATATAACTTTGTCGCCATATTTCAATTTGCCTTCATGATGCAATTCTGAAAGACAAATTGGAATTGTACCGGCAGTGGTATTTCCATATTTGTCAATATTGATAATCACTTTTGATGGATCAAGCCCCATTCTTCTAGCTGTGGCATCAATGATTCGAAGATTTGCCTGATGAGGCACGAGCCAAGAAATGTCATCAGCTGTTAGGGCATTTCTTTCCATGATTTCAGCAGATACATCTGCCATTCCAACTACAGCGGATTTAAACACGGATTGTCCATCCTGAATCACATAATGCTCTTTGATTTCATCTGGATACTCCTCAAACGGAGCTTTTGCACCATCGCCATGATCACTCATGTAGAGGAATTGTCCTCCCTTACCATCCATGCGCAAGATGCTGTCCTGAATTCCTATTGAATCATCATCTGTTGACTCCAGCAAAGCCACTCCGCCTCCATCCCCAAAAAGGATGCATGTGGTGCGGTCCTTAAAATTCAATATGGAACTCATTTTATCACCACCACAGACCAATACTTTTTTGCATGTTCCACCTGTGATCAATCCTGCACCGGTCATGAGTCCATAGAGAAAACCTGAACATGCAGCAGAAATATCATATCCCCAGGCATTCACCATTCCGGCCTTTGCTTGAAGAGTTGCACTTGCAGAAGGAAATCTATTGTCAGGAGTAATGGTAGCTACAATCACGCAGTCTATTTCCTCAGGACCAATTCCACGCTCTTTCAAGCATTGTTCAACTGCAGGTAGGAGCAGATCTGAAAGATTACCTTCGGTCTGGAATCTTCTCTCGGAGATACCGGTTCGACTTTTGATCCATTCATCCGTTGTATCTACTTTGTCTTCGAAATACGAATTTGTAAATATATCGGGTGGAACAAAATGTGCGATTGATGAAATGTAAATAGGCATATGTTTCTTCTGTTTTGGGTATTTAGTCCTTCTTATCCACCAATGCATGTTTGATTGAACCATTCACATCTCCGCGAATGACTTCAACGGCTCTGGTGAGCATATTTTGTATGGCAAGCGGACTTGATTTGCCATGTCCAATGATGACCACGCCATTTACTCCAAGGAGTGGAACGCCACCATATTCTTGATAATCAAAATCTTTCAATATTTTTTTCAAAGGTATCAGCATGAACAATACCATGAGCTTATGAAATATGCCTTTTGCCGCATATCCCTTAATTTTTGCTTTAAGTAAACCGAGCATGCTCTCTGCAAATTTCAACACAATATTTCCAACGAAACCATCGCATATGACTACATCCGCTGTGCCGGCCAATACATCTCGGCCCTCAACATTTCCGATGAAATTCATGGTGCTCTCTGAGAGCAATGCATGTGTCTGTAAGATTGGTTCAGTACCTTTTGTTGCTTCTTCACCAATATTGAGCAATCCAATTTTTGGTTTGTCAATTCCTTGAACTATTCTGGAATAAACATCACCCATGATGGCATATTCATACAGAAATCTTGGTTTACATTCAATTGTGGCTCCAACATCTAGAAGCAATACGGGGCGACCATGTTGAGTCGGAAGAAATGTGCCGATTGTAGGTCTGCTCACGCCTTTGATTCTACCCAAAACAACAGTTGCTGTACTCATTACTGCACCTGTATTTCCGGCAGAAACGAATGCATCTGCATTTCCCCTGGCATGGATGTCAATCCCCATGAATAATGAGGAATTTCTTTTTGATTTAATGACTGCCGTTGGATCATCATGCATGGAGACAATTTCATCGGCATTCACGATGGAATAGACCAAATGTGGAAAAGACAATGTTTCCATTGCCTTTTTAATCTCAGATTCCTTTCCGACAAACACAAATTCAATATTCAAACCCAATTGTTTGAACTTCTCAGAAGCAAGAATTGCTCCTTGAATCTCGTTCAAAGGAGCAAAGTCTCCACCCATGACATCAATTGCAATGCGAATGGGATTCATAATAACCGGATAGAATGATGGAATCGCAAAACTTGTTTATGAAGCTTTAGCGAAATTATTCGGCTGAAGCACCACTGTTCATTTCAACCATTTTGCGACCATTATAATAACCGCAAGAAGGGCAAGCTGTGTGATTCAATTTCATGCTACCGCAATGAGCGCAGGATGCAACTGTCGGTGCAACTGCTTTATAATGTGTTCTGCGCTTGTCTCTGCGAGATTTGGAATGTCTTCTTTTTGGATTTGGCATGATACTGCTCCGATAAAATCAATTCTTTTGAATATTCAAATGTTTTAATGCTGCGAATGGTGAATTATCACCATCATTTTTAACTTCCTCTTTTGTCAGAAGTCCAGGATGCAATGTTTCAAAACTTGTATCCGCATAGGCGGGAGAAACTCGTTTCATAGGTAAATGAATCACCAATTCCTGCCTGACTTCTTCCGTAATGTCTATGAAATCATCATCATCTCTGAGTAAAATTTCATCACCATCTTCTTCATCTGCTTGAAGATCGAACAATTGAGAGTCAATCCTGAAATGTTTCATGATTGGTGCCTCAATCTTCTGCTCGAATTCTTCACCGGACAAATCACATGTCAGCATTGACATGCATGATGCTTGTGCATTCAATGTCAATCGCTTTCCTTGTTTTTTGATCATTCCCTCAATTTCAACCACTCCATTGAACTCAGGAAACATGTCCTGAATCTCCGAGGAATCGCATGAAGAATGAAAAGCATGATCACCGTCTTCCATTCCAAGTATTGAAATTTTCAACATGATTATGCAACTCCGATATTTCAACGCAAAAATGCAAGAACACAAAAATAGAAAAATTTTGGCTCACATAAGGCATGCTTGCTGAGTTTGAAATCATTTTTCTTTCTGCTCAACATAGAAATTGTGGATTAGTCAGTGGAATTTACGCGTTTTGCACTCATCCTGAACCCAAAATTGGCATTGGATAATCGTATATTTGCACTCATTCTTTCGGTTATTTTCAGCTTATCAAGCAAAGCACTAATTTTAGGCGAATAATCTTAAATTATCCCATATCATTATGAGTCAGACACATGACAATTCGGTGTATTATTCCGAATATCTCCAATTGAACAAAGTACTTGAAGCACAATTTCCGGAAAGTGACAAAGCAGGCATTGAAGCACATGATGAGATGCTTTTCATCATAACTCATCAAGCTTTTGAATTATGGTTCAAGCAAATCATGTTTGAATTGGATTCGGTCATATCGATTCTTTCCAAAGAATCCGTGAAAGAACATGAGATTTCTCTATGTGTGCATAGACTTCACAGGATGGAGTCCATTCTTCGAATGAGCATGGAGCAGTTTACAATACTTGAAACTATGTCTGCACTGGACTTCATGGACTTCCGTGATTTATTGCATCCTGCAAGTGGCTTTCAATCGGTTCAATTCCGTGTATTGGAAATGCGCCTTGGATTACCACAAGAAAAGAGGATGAATCGTGCCTTTTTGACTGCCATGAAGGATTTTGACAAGAATCTTGTTCATCAAGCTGAAGGAAAAGCCACACTCTTCGAAGCGGTACAATCTTGGCTAGAACATACTCCGTTTTTGGAAACGGAAGACTATCTATTTTGGCAAGAATACAAATCAGCAGTATCGGACACTTTCGCAAAAGACCGAGCCGATATTGCCAATCATGAGATACTAACGGATGAAGAACGCGTAATCAGAGTACAATCGATAGATCAAGCTGAAAGTAGTTTCAATTCCCTCTTTGATGAAGGTACATATAAGGAACTCATGGAGAAAGGTGAAAGAAGATTGTCGCACAAGGCAACTCTGGCAGCGCTTTTCATACAATTGTACAGAGATTATCCACTTCTCGATCATCCTAATGCTTTACTTCAGGCAATTTGTGGATTTGATGAAACCTTGTCAGTTTGGAGATATCGTCATGCTTCCATGACAATGCGCATGATAGGTTCACGCATTGGAACAGGCGGTTCAAGCGGGTTCCATTATCTTGCTCATACTGCTTTGAAACAAAGAGTTTTTGGAGATATCACTTCCCTTTCTGGCATGTTGATTCCACGACGTATTACACCGTCTTTACCCAATACAATTTCTGAAAGATTGAAATTCACATTTGAGAATGAGTGATAAAGAAGGGTGAATCTTATGGGCATGACTTCCATACCAAATATCATGCATGCACTTATGGATGCGATTGCACCTTTGCACTGTGAGACTTGTAATGAACGCATTGATGGTCTCACTCATGTTCATAGAGTATGTGATGCTTGTTTGTATCTGTTTGAAAGCGCGCCTAAGGATGATGTTTTGTTGAATCAATTGTACACACAAAGCAATAAAGATTCCTTTGTCATTAGCATGGAAAGTCATTTTGCTTTTCATCAAGAAGCACCGATTCAACAAACAATTCATGCCATCAAATATGAGAATGCACAACAAATGGCATTTGATTTCGGGAGCTATATTGCTAGAAACAGAAAGCATAGCGAAGTGGACTATTACGTTCCCGTTCCTTTGCATAGTGCAAGAGTGAGAGAAAGAGGATACAATCAGTCTCTGTTGATTGCGCAAGGCATTTCTTCGATTACAAAAGTACCGGTCATCAATGCCTTGGAAAGATTGCACTATTCCACTACTCAAACCAAACTCTCTTCAAAAGATCGCATGCAAAATGTTCAAGGAATATTTTCAATCAAGAATGCAGACCTTATTCGAGACAAGCGCTTGATGCTCATAGATGATGTGATGACCACGGGTTCCACGCTTGAAGAATGTGCTCAAGTATTGCTTGAATCCGGAGCATGCTCAGTATCAGCGCTCACATTGGCAGCAGCAACTTCAACAAGAGGAATACAATGAAAATCACTATAAAAGTGTTTGCCTTTTTCTTGCTACTCATCATGATTTCATGTGATGATTCCATACTGACGCCAAATGGAAATCTCCCACCTGACACAAAGATCTATTTGGATACAATTCTCAATCAACAAAATAGCAGAGTCAATGTCAGTTGGTCCGGAGATGATCCGGATGGTTTGGTGATAGGTTACGCAACTTCGTGGAATGAAAAAGATTGGTATTTCACAAGAAAGAATGATTCAACATTTGCATTGCAAGTTGAATCATCCGATACAAATTTTGTTTTTTCGGTTGCATCCATAGATAATTCACTCATGCAATATCCGATTGAAGGTGAAAAACTTGCATTCACTGACAAGAATGGGAATAATAGATTAGATGATGGAGAGATTTTTCCTCTATTGGATGGAGCTATCGATCCCATTCCATCCAGACTCCAGTTCCCCATCAAGAATTCTCCTCCAATCATAGCTTGGGGAAATGATACCTCAGCGAAGTCAGCCATAGCAGTAGCATTGCCTGATACCACATTCTCATTTGCAACATTCAAGTTCTTTGTTTCAGATCCGGATGGAGATGCAACGCTTGAAACAATAGAGTGGTCTTTGAATGATTCATCAATGACTGCAAAGTGGACTCCGATTCCAAAAAATACCAGACTTTTCAGTCTCAGCGCAAAAGATGGTCTGCAACTAAATTCAAATAATATTCTCTACTTGAGAGCAAGAGACATAGGCAAACTTCGAAGCAAAATTCTAACTTATCCGGCACCCGGCAAAACTTGGTATGTACAGGGTTCGAAAGGACCTATTCTTCTCATCAAAGATAGCGGCAATCGTGATGCGGATAATTTCTATCTCAAAGCTTTGAATGCAATGAACACCGGTAAATTTTCCGGCAGATTTGATGTTTTGGACATTAATACCACGAAAACCACAGATGCCCCTGCCAAGACTATTCCTCCTTTCATTAGTCCAATGTTTATTGAATCATTAAAATTGTATTCAGCGGTGATTTGGTACACAGATAAAAGTCCGAGTATGTCACTTGCACAACAATCTCTTGTGGAATACATGCGTGCAGGTGGGAAGGTACTTTTCATCGCTGATCTTCCCGCTCCATTGAGTGAAGATATGCGTACGGAAATACGGGATTTTTCTCCGATAGATTCCATTGGTAAACAAGAGGTTTCAAGTGATCCATTGGCAATTAGAAATGGCACTGAATTTCTTGGAATCCCACATGGCTCCATAACTTATCCGAACTTGACCAAAGAAAAAGGATCTGTTTTGGTGTACCCATTATATCCAAAAGCAAATGCAAAGTCGGTGTATCGATTACCTGAAAATCCCAAATGGACCGGTTCTCCGATTTTGGGTGCAATTGATGATGAATCCGACATGGTATTTCTTCATCTTCCTCTTCATCTATTGAATGTAAATGATCAGGCAATTCAATTGATGGAAACGATTCTCCGCAATGAGTTTTTCATCCAATGATACATAAGTCAACATATCTCCTTGCGATTGAAACCGTTGGAAAAGTCTGCGGTATAGCAATCATTGATGTCAAGAATGGATACCCTCAACTTGAGTATGTCATCCATGTGCCCAATATGCATGATGCTATGCTCGCCGAGTTGATCCGAAGAGCTATGAATGATTTGCAAATTCAGCCCGAACACATACAAGCCATTGCAGTTTCGGAAGGACCGGGAAGCTTTACCGGTGTCCGCATCGGAATGTCATTTGCCAAAGGATGGTGTGCAGATGGAAAAACTGCATTGATCTCAGTTCCAACATTTCATGCAATGTTTGATGCTGCGAAAGATTTCCTGAATATAGAGTCAGATTCTTCATTATGCATCATCATAAAATCTCATGCTGATTCTTACTTTATGCAAACATTCGACATTGCGACCGGAGATGCTAAAACAGCGATTGCAATTGTTTCATATGAACAAGCAGTGAAAGGATTGGATGAATCCCATGTCTTGATCGGTGATATACACATCAGTGATTGTAATGCGAGAAGACTTCATCATATTTCTGCTTCTCATCCGACTTTCATAGCGAAATATGGACTAAAGATGCTTCAAGACGAAAATTTTGTTTCACCACATGATGCAGATCCCGGATATCATGCGGAATTCATTCCTACCATCAAGGGAGAAAAGTCATGAGTATTCATTGGAAATGCATTCCTTTCAATGATTTGACACCACAAGAAGTATATGCCATTCTTGGTTTGAGACAAGATGTGTTTATCATTGAGCAAGCATGTATCTATCAAGATATCGATGGTATCGACACAACTTCACATCATGTACTTGCTTCCTCAAATGATGCATTGATTGCATATTCTAGAATCATACCAATAGCTGATGCAGATTTTGTAAAATTGGGACGAATCATTGTTCATAATGATCACAGAGGAATAGCACTTGGAAGACATTTGGTTGAATATTCCATTTCAGAAGCAATACGACTATATTCACCAAAGCACATTCACATCTCTGCCCAATCATATTTATTGCAGTTCTATGAGTCTTTTGGATTTCATTCGATAAGTGATACATATGATTTGGATGGCATCATACATCTTGATATGGCATTGGATATACAATCATGAAGATTCTTTCAACCTTATTATCCGCTTTGAATGGTTTTACCGTCATTGGTTCGACAGAAAAGCCGGTAAGTTCCATAGAATATGATAGCAGAAGCTGTCAGGAATTCTCATTATTTGTTGCCATAACCGGGAGCACCATTCCTCCAATCGATGGAAATCAATTCATTGATGATGCGATTGCAAGAGGAGCAAAAACAATC
This sequence comes from Kapaibacterium sp. (SeqCode), assembly GCA_044360565.1. Classification (GTDB taxonomy): domain Bacteria; phylum Bacteroidota; class Ignavibacteria; order Kapaibacteriales; family UBA961; genus UBA961. The sequence goes on along the minus strand of JBIKKD010000277.1, from coordinate 190 downwards.
ATCACCGACATTCCTGATTGCAATGTGCCAAGTGATATTACAATCATTGGCGTGCCGGATACCCGTATTGCTTTATCTAGAATTTCAAATGCATTCTATGATTTTCCCTCTAAGCAATTACGCATTTATGGCGTAACCGGAACGAATGGCAAAACATCCACGACATTCCTCTTGAAATCTGTTTTTGAAG
>JBIKKD010000224.1:0-3051 GCA_044360565.1 Kapaibacterium sp. (SeqCode) | reverse complement strand
GGGGTAGAATTGAACCACCATATACTTCATAATATCTTCTATCGAAAAGATTGTTCACTACCAAGCCAAGACGCAAGTCATTAGTGATATTCACACCAGCATTGAGATTCACTACTGTAAATGATGGTACATACCCTTTGAAATCACCTGCCAGCCAATTGAATCCTTCAACATAGCGCATTGTGATTGATGCATCCCATTCTTGTTGTTTGGTATATGATGCAGTCAGGTTTACTCTATGTGGTGATGTATTGGGTGACAATAAATCATCGCCAGTTTTCAAGAAAGGATTGGAGGTTTTAGCATCCAATAAATTCGCTCTGAAATATGCATAGTTAGCAGATATATCAAGTTCTTTTGTAAGCGTATATGTTGCGCTCAATTCTACACCAAATTGTTCAACCAAACCGATATTTGTATTAGAAACTATGAAAGCAGGCTTTCCTTCATATGTTGTGAATCGTGCTTTGTCCTGTGGACTCATTTGTGCATATACTATTGAATCAACCAAACCTGCATACTGTTGTAGATTTGCTGGTAGAATTGATGTACTTGACCATGTCTTGTAATTCTCATTTACACCAGGTAAGAATCCCGAAATGAAATTCGTCAGACGATTATAATAGACATCAGCAGTAACATACAGTTTGTTTCCAATCTTGCCATTATATCCAAATTCAAAACCGATATTTTGTTCAACATTCAAATCCTCATTCCCAACTCCCCATGCAGCAGGTTGGATTCCCATAGGATTTGTAGGGCTAGTGACAGTGGTATCATATAATCCCAAAAAGACATTCTGTGAAGCACCAGTCAATGTAGAAAGAACTCCATTGATTTGTCCTTGAACAGGACGGAAATTTACCGGTCTACCTTGAGCACTGAATGCCGGTCTGAATGCATACTTTCTGTATAACTCTGAGAAATTTGCTCTTTGGAATGATCTACCTGCAGAAACACGAAATCTTTGATCAGCCCATGGTGTATATAATAATGCGATTCGAGGTGAAAATTGTTCAGGGAAGATATTTGCATTATCATATCGAGCAGAACCAACTATTGAGAGATTATCAGTTAAGTCTGCTTCGATCTGACCATAAAGTCCACCAATGCGTGCTTGAATGGGATCATTATAAAACACTGTTCTATTAGAACCGATATTCATGTATTGATACTGTCCACCAATCACATATCGAACTCCTCTTGATAATGTATCATTATACTGAGCATCAAGATTGAAGTCATATGAATCATCAAGAATGATTGTACCTGGTGGTGCAGCAAGAACGCGCATGGTGTCTACGGTTCTTCTCGCATTATAAGTTGCTTGAATATGTACATTGTCATCATGAAATGCCAATCGTGCAAATGGCTTTTCAGATTCAGGAACATGAATTCGACCTGCTCCAGCCAACATGACTTCATTTCCAAATCTGCTATATCCAAATTCTGTAGTCAATGATTGTGTTTCATTCAAATCATAATCCATGCGTAGTGTTCCATATGTCGCAAATGTCTCGCGATCTTCAGAAGAGATTGCATTCAATTCACGAGCAGCTGGCCATAGCGAAGGATATTCAGAAACAATTGATGCACTATCCACGCGATTTTGTGCAAGATTATATGACTGTGATCTCCCCAAAGTGAATTTGTATGACAAATCGCCAAATGCGCCTGCATGCCGGATATCTGTTCGCATGGTTTTATAATCACCACCGAGTACAGAAATTCTAGTACCCATTGATTCGCGAGGAGACAATGTTGTCATATTCAATACACCATTGAATGCATTTGCTCCATATAATGCAGCAGCAGGACCACGCACTAATTCAATGCTTCTAAAATCACTGAGAGTACTTGCGAATGAATTCCATTCAACTGCACCGATTTGTTGCAATGCAACATCTCGTCCATCTACGAGAACCAATAAACGACGATTCGTACTATTATTAAAACCTCGGGTGTTTACATTGAAATCCGTTGCACCATTTTGTACAATGTCAACTCCTGGCAAACCTTCCAAAGCTTTTCCAAGTTGATTTCCGCGTGCACGCTTTTGAATTTCTTGTCCGGATATGACTGTTACTGCAGAAGGACTCTCTGCAATCTTTTCCATTTTTTTGCTCGATCCAGAAACCACTACTTCACCTGACATTACAGATCTTCGTTCAACTTCTACTGAAATTTCTGTAGTAATTCCTTCCCTTACATCAACTGTGAGAACTGTGTCACGAACTTCCAAACCTTTAAACAATAATTGATGTTTACCAGCTTTCAAATTGTTCATAATAAATGAACCAACTTTATTGGTATAAACATTTCTTTTGGCCTCTTGATCTATGACTCGGACATATCCGGCTGGCTCTTTTGTGTCCTCTAGTTTTACTGTCCCTTTGATGCTTCCATTTTGAGCTATCATGTTTGCTGAAAACAAACATGTCATCATGAATGCGATGACAACTTTTAATGTTGCGCGATATCCTTGTTCCGAACGAGTTTTTCCCATTGTATCAAATACATGATATTCCTCTGGAACAGGTGTTGCCAATCCATCAACATATCTATTGAACATGCTAAAACTCGCTCCTATCAAAATGGTATCGTGGATTTCTGTTTCATTTGCTCCATTGCTCTTTGCATGCTGTATCAATTCTTCTGTAACTTGCTTTCCTGATTCTCTCACTTGTTTTGCAAGAAGAATCAGTGCCTTGACTTTGGGAGATATATTGGCTTGGTTCAAATCATCGATTGCTTCAAAAATCGAGCTTCTTGTAGTTCCCAAATGAGATGCTGCAATTGATGCATGGATATTTGAGCAATATTCACATGTATTTGCACGTGAAACTGCTGTTGCAATCAATTCTCTTTCACCTTGCGTCAAAGAATGTTCATCATGCAAAAGAATACTAGCTAATTCATTGAGATGTTCTGCGATGTCAGGTCTTCTCATCATTAGACCACGAATTCCATATACTCCATCGGCTAATTCAATGTGAGCCATGTGATTCCTCCTTTCGCACATATCCCGAAGTGGTAAGTCGATCCGCTAAG
>JBIKKD010000223.1:0-3057 GCA_044360565.1 Kapaibacterium sp. (SeqCode) | reverse complement strand
TTGTACCGATCGAAAAAGAAAAGAGTATTGGACCTTGAATCACCCCATCCGGTGAAGAAACAAAGAAGAAACTTTTGCCGGCTGATATTCTGGCAGGACCTAGCGGAGTCTTTGCATGCATGGTGATCCCTATGCCATGTTGCATGCTTCCAATTGAAATTGTTTCAAATCCACTCCATGTTGAACCAAAATCGTATCGAGCAGAGAAATGAAGTGGAACCAAAAATGAAATGGGGGAAGCCCATCGAAATTCACATGACCCCATGATTAATTGTGCACCTCTTTGATCATCTTCACGCTTTCCGAAGAACATATCATCTCTTCCCAAAGAAACAAATTCCGGATTAGGAGTTGAATTGTCAGAAAAAACACAATTCAATCGAGGAGTAATGGTGAAATTCTGAAATGTAAGCGAGCGTGCAAAAGTGGCATTGATTCTAGAAAATGTTATCTGATTATTGAGCAATGGTAATGAGGTTTCAAGTGATAATTCAAGCAATCTTCCACTTCTAGGTAAATCCGCATCATCTCTGGTATCTATCTTGGATTGTATTTTCCAAGTGAGTATTGGATAGTATGTTGGAAATACATCTGTCTGAATAGCATAAATCCTTTGTTGTTCAAGACGAAATCTAGATTGCAAAATACCTGATTTACCAAGTGTTCTAGTTATATCAGCCATCATACCAAAACGATCCTCTCTCAATTCTTCAAGACGCTTGATTTCATATGTTTCTCCGGATGGTCTGATACTTCTTTCATATTGAAACATCTGCTTATATGATGAGTAGCCATGAAGTGTAAATCCCCATTGAGAACCGAACAGAGTCTTTTTTCCAAAACTCAATAGACCGGATCGATTTCTGGAGCCACCAATGAGTGATAAAGAAGACCACAATGTTGTGCCTAATACATTTGCATCATATCCATCAAGTACCAATTGACCATAGCGCTCATTATCTACTCTTGCTCCGACACCAATATATTGAGGGGATTTTTCCCAGGCCTGAATGTGGTAATGAAGAGTGTCATGAATGAATTTTGGCCTGATGTCAATTTGCTCATACTCATCACCGGAAATCAATGCATCCCACTGATTATTGATTGAAATTGTATTTAATAAGGAATGTTGCATGAGTTCAGAAATCACTCTTGAGGAATCAAGAACATGTTTGGCATGGACTTTGAATTCTTTCGGTGGACTACATTTCCATGTGATGACCTTTGAGATTGTGTCCATAATCGGATTAAAACGAACAAAAGAAATTGAATCTCTGCGTAACAATCTATGAATGTCATGTTTTTTTTGTGAAAGAGAAGTCTTCATATGTATGATGGAATCAATCATACCGATCATTGATCGAGATATTACTGTAGAATCAATTGATAGTACATGATTGAATTCATTATGTTCCAATGAACTTGAATCAGTATCATTTAGTCCAAAAGCTCGAAGTGAATCTTTAATGATTGATATTGCTTGCAATGCTGCAATTTCGCCCTTTACAATCGTAAATGGGATATGCGTAGGATCAGTGTTTTTTGCATCATCAAGTATTGGCGAGATGGTAATTGGTGATATGAGTAGACTCTTCTCTTCTTGACTTTTCAGCATTATACCAACAATCTGCTCTGCAATACTCCAAGGTGTATTGAGTTCTTGTTCGGGAAGCAAACCGGAAATCGAGTTGACGGTAATGATGATATCGGGATTGAATTCTTTTTTGGCAACATTGACAGGGACATTGTCCAAAACTCCACCATCGACTAGTAGTAATGAATCATAACGAACCGGAGAATAACGAAGAGGTATGGTTGAACTCGCCTTTATGATTGTCGGTAAGTCTCCCGATCGATGTATAATGGAAGTACCTGTAATCAAATCGGTTGATATTGCTCTGAAAGGTATGCGTAATGAATCAAAAGACTGCCAAGCAGTAAATGGTGCATTCCACAGCAATCCTTGCAATTGTCCCTGATAGTGTATGCCTTTAGACACTGCTTTTGGTAAATCAAATGAAAAAGTATTGAGTCTCATTGAAAAGAGATGTCTGTCATCAGCGATCTTTTGATCGAGAAACATATCTTGTCTATTAACTTCAGAAGCCGAAGAAAGCAGTTTCTCCCAATCGGTGCTTAGTACTATTTGCTCTATTTCATCAGGTGTATAGCCGGTTGCATAAAGTCCACCGATATATGCACCGATACTTGTTCCAATGATATAATCAATAGGTATTGAATATCTCTCCAATACTCTTAATACCCCGATTTGAGCCATTCCTCTGAATCCTCCGCCACTCAAAACCAATGCGACTTTGGGTCTTTTCTCATTCTGTTTGGCCTGCATTGATACAATTATGGTACTATCAAACAATAAAATGAAGGTGAGTATCAGAATATGTAATGCGAGATTGTTCATGCAAGATTGGAATCGTAAGATATTTATGACTACAAACTACAAGGTTTCCGACTATCCTATGGCATGAGCAGTGAATGGATGTCTTTTGATGATAATTTATGCTGAAAATGAGATTGCAACTCCAAGACATTCTTCAAGCAATGCAGTTCTTCGTTCTGCACCCCAAATTTCGATGTCTATAAGTGCATTTTTTTGTGTAAACAATGCAATGGACATTGTGGTATCATGTATATCGCAGTGCAAAGTATCTATCAATTGTTGCTGTCTTCTATCGAGTCCTTCTGCAATGCGTAATATCCCTGCCAAAATCGTAATGATTCTTTGTCTTTCAGGACTGCATGAAGCAAATCCCGGATGTTTTCTTTTGGGATGACTTTTTCTATGATAGCGGGCAATCATTCCAATCATTTGAGATTCATCATTTGTAAAACCCGGCATGATGCAATGGCTGATGATGTACTGGCTATGATGATGATGTTGATCCGGTGAAATATGATACCCTACATCATGCAAAAGGGAAGCGGCTTCCAATAATTCTCTTTCTTCATCACCCAATTGATGTCTGTGTAAGGTATCATCAAACATTTGCAAAGCAAGCTTCTTCACATGTTCAGCATGCTCTACATTGACTTTATATT
>JBIKKD010000040.1:0-9751 GCA_044360565.1 Kapaibacterium sp. (SeqCode) | reverse complement strand
AGTCATCACTAATCATATACGGAGTTAATCCATGAGAGTTTTATCCTCGTTTTTGCGCAAGGCATTGCTCTTTGCGCTCATTGCGATGCTTGCGGTGCAGGTATCAGATGCGCAGTCTAAAAGACGCGTATACATTGAAAAATACACCGGCGCATGGTGTCAATATTGCCCCAATGGCGCTGTTGCATTTGACCAATTGGGTCAGCAATACACTGATGAAGAAGTCATCATGGTTGCCGTACATCAAACTGATGGAATGTCAATGTCCAATCAGAATGATTTTCAACCATATATCAATGGTGTTCCTAGTGGCTCTGTAAATAGATTGTACAATGGTGTCAGTCCTGGAGCTTGGGCCGGTTATATCCCTGGTATCATCAGTCAAGATGCTGCCGTTGAAGTGAATTTGAAAAATGTGTCTTTCAATAGTGGAACACGCAGAGTTACTTGTACTTTGGAAGCAAAAGTAAATCGTGACATCACCGGTCCTGTTCGTGTGAATGTTGTTGTTGTTGAAGACAGCGTCGTTGGTTCAGGAAATCAATTCGACCAAGTGAATGCTTTCAATACTCAGGCAGGTCATCCTTTTTATCAAAGAGGAAATCCAATCAAGAATTATCCACACCGACATGTTGCAAGATTCATGGCCGATGGTACATGGGGTGCAACAGGCGTGATTCCTGATAATCCAAAAGCAGGTTCGGTCTATACAAAGCAGTACTCTTTCACAGTGAATGCATCATGGAAACCTGAGCGCATGTCATTGGTTGGATTGGTGCAAAAGTATTCAGACAATGTTGGTGCTCGTGAAATTTTGCAAGCAGTTGAAGAATCTCTTCTCATTCGCAGTACACGCGCTACACTCGAGCAAGTTGAATCACCATATTTGAAAGTTGCGGCAGGTGGAAAGAAAACACAGACAATCAAAGTCACCAATGACAATAACATGACATTGACTTTTGACATGTCTGTAAATGATACAAAATCTGTTTTACCTGCAGATTGGACAGCATCAGTTGAACCACAATCCTTGACATTGGCGAAAGGTGCATCGGAATTGGTAACAGTGACAATTGAATCACCTACTTCAATTCCAGAGGCAGAATTGACAACAGTTGTTGTGGATGCAAATCCAAGAGAAGAAGCGAATACAAAGCCAAAAACAACATCCACAAGTTTGTATGTATTGCCAGAGACCGCAAAAGCGGCAATCGTCTATGAATTGAATATCAATCAATTCAATGATTTGTACAAAGATGCCATCAAGTATACAGACAGATTCGGTCCTGCATTTGTGAAATTGCCAAATAATGCAACATTGCTTGAAGCATATAAAGATCAATTCAAAGTATATGTATTCAGTGTATTTGGTGGTGGATTATTGAATGGTCAAATCTATAATGGTTCCCCAATTGGAACTACAACAGATGTCAATCCACTTGCCAAGACAGTTTCTACAATGCTTGCTGAAGGTAAGAGAGTATTACTTTCTGCACCTCAATCAATGTGGTGGGCATTTGACAAAACAGCAAATACAGCAGCCGGTAAAAATCAGGATGTATTGAATTTCTTCAATAATACTTTGAAACTTCAATTCACAAAATCTGAACAGCGTTATACTTTAAGTGGAAACAACATTACTTTGAAGCCTTATGGCGTTAAAGGATTTGACAATGATTCCATCGGTGATCAATTCAATGGAATGGCAAATCAGAATTTCAACAATCATGTCTTCTTTACAGACATCTTCAAATTGGCTTCCGGTTCACCATGCGTTCCTGTTTTGTATTCCGATAATAGCAATGCAAATCTTGTAGGTGTTCGTTATACAAATGCTCAAGGTGGTAAGCTCGTATTCGTAACTCAGCCAATTGAAGCATTTGATAATTTCGTGATTCGCGAAACCTTTATCAGAAAATCAATGGAATGGCTTGCAGGTGATATTTTTGTTGCTGCAAAGAAGCCCGTGTTGACACTTAATTCAGATGTGAAGTTTGGTCCATTGGAAGTCGGTCAAAAGAAAGAGATGACTACAGATATCAGCAATACAGGCGAAGCTGATTTGGTTATATCTTCTTTGGGTTTGAGTGGCTCCAGCGCAAGCGTATTCTCCATCTTGAATAAGCCAACATTGCCAATGACATTGAAGCCCGGTGAATCTGTGAAGATTACACTTGAATTTGCACCAAAAGAAAAGAAATCCTATTTGGCTTCATTAGATTTCACATCCAATGATGGCGGAGTAGATAATTCAACTTCAGGCGTTGATCTTCTTGGTGAAGGAACTGAAACAGTTCCTGATCTTCCTGCACTTGCAGGCGTGACAGATCTTGATCTTGGGAAAACAACAGCCAATGGAGAGAAAACACTTACCCTCAATAATAATATTGATGGTGAAGTAAAAGTGACTGGTGCAACAATTTCCGGTGCCGATAAAGAATCATTCTCCGTGAATGTGAAAGAAACAATTGTTCCGAAGGGTCAAAAATTCCAAACAAAAGTTACATTCAATCCAACAAGAGATGGCATGCACAATGCAGTTCTCACATTGAATACAATTGTAACTTCAACAGGAAAAACAGGAACATATACCGTAAATCTCATTGGTGAAAAACAAGCTGTATCAGGTGTGAAGGAAGATCGCATGTTTACTGGCTCAGTGAATGTAATGCCTAATCCTACAACAAGTGATGCATATGTGACATTTAATGTTGCAGAACCAACCAATATGACAATCACTGTTGCTTCACTCAATGGTCAGGTATTGTTCACTGCTCAAAACCGCAGTTTTGATCAAGGCTCACATGCATTCCAATTGCCTGTTGGATCATTCGCTACAGGACAATACACTGTGACACTTCGCTCACATAGTGGTGCCACAATGTCAATGCCTTTCAGCGTGATCAGATAAGATATATAGATATGTTAAAGCCCCGATTCCATTTGGAGTCGGGGCTTTTTTTATATCAATTCTATGAAGAGAATAAAAAGGGCGAGAAGGGCAATGATGATTCCAAAAGAGATACGAAGTAAATCTTGTCTGATTCTTTTGGATAGCATGATGCCGGCATAACCTCCAAAAACGGAGGCAATTGTAAGAAGTGTGAATAATCCCCATTCAAGATTCTTTCCATTCAATATATCCACAAAAAAACCGGGTAGTGCATTCATTGCTATGAGTATCATGGATGTGAATGCGGCTTCTTTGACATTCATGCGCCCAATGAGTATCATCGCAGGGACAATTAAAAAACCGCCACCAATACCCGTGAATCCTGTCAGTACTCCAATGAAAAAACCCGTTAGCACCAGAAGTGACAAGGAGATGTCATTGGATTCATCGCCTTGTAATTTCTTTTGAGAAATCATTCTTTGGGCAGAAATCAACATCAATATTGAAAGTATGATCATTGAAAATGAATCAATGGAAATCTGAAGCATTCCAATTTCCAATACTTTTGGCAATGCGGGCATGATTAAAGCACGCATGATCATAATGCTGAACATTGCAGGAAATGCAAAGGTAAATATCACTTTCGCATTCACTTTTTGATCGCGGGAAGTTCGCATGGCCGCAATTGCCGAACTGATTCCGACAATTCCCAGCGAATATGTTGTGGCAATGGTCGGAGGCAATCCGAGAATATACACCAATACCGGCATGACGAGAATTGATCCTCCCGCACCAAGCAAGCCAATTGCGATGCCGATGATTGATGATGCGATGAGGGAAATCAATAATTCAATCATGACTTAAATCACAATATTCAATTCTTTCTCAATCGCCTCAATGAGTATCTCTCTCGGGAGTGCTCCCATGGCCATTTTGGGTGAATCATTCACTGGTACAAATAATAGCGAAGGAATGCTTTTAATTCCGAACATCGCTGATAATTCTTGTTGTTCATCAGTATTGATTTTATAGAATTGAACTTTACCATCATAGATGTTTGACAACTCTTCAAATACAGGAGCGATTGCTCTGCATGGACCGCACCATGGCGCCCAGAAATCTATGATGCAAGGAATATCACCTTTATAAGACCATTCCTTGCTTTGCTCATAATCAAAAACCAATTCTTTGAATGTTTCAAGATTCAACTCTTGTGTCATATTAAGCCTCTATTTCAAAATTATGTTGTTTCCATTCATTGAATCCACCGGGCACATTGTAAAGTGTCCGTGAATTCGCTTTTTCCAAAATACCGATTGCAATGCTGGATCTATCACCGCCTTGACAATGAACAATCAAAGAACCTTCGGGTAATTCAGCAAGTCTATTGCGTAATTGTCCGCCATGAATATTGATTGCACCCGGAATATGTCCTTCCGCAAATTCATTTGCTGAACGAACATCAAGAATTGTATACTCGGAATCTTTCATATGTTCATGCACCTCATTCAATGTCATTTGATGAACTGAACGAAGCGTATATCCGAGATCCACATATTCTTGAATATCGGTGATGAATCCTTTACAGTGATCCATGCCGATGCGCATCATTTTTCTTGTGATAGATTCAATTTCCTGCTCTTGTGCAATGAGGATGAAGGGTTTGTCATATTCCACAATCCAACCCATCCAGGTTGAAAATGCTTTATTGTTTTGAATATTCACTGAGCCGGGAACATGACCCTCTGCATAGAGTTGTTTTGGTCTTGTATCGATAATCAATGTTTCTTGTTTGATATGCTCAAAGAGTGCATCAGGACCCAATCTATGCAATGCGGGAATATCACTTAATAATGGTCTGTCAATTTTATTAAGTGATTTCATCATCGCAAAATAGTATGGAGGTTCTGGTTGACCGTCGAGCAATTCCTTAACGAATGCATCTTCATCGGTATGCTTGAGTGCCCAATTGACGAGTTTTTCATACCCGACAGTAGATCCGGGAACAGCGCCCAATGCCTTGCCACAAGCTGATCCTGCTCCATGTGCAGGCCATACCTGAATATGATCGGGTAATTGTTTGAATCTTTTGAGTGAATTGAACATGGTCTTTGCACCTTCGACCATGGTTCCGGAATATCCTGCAGCTTTTTCGAGAAGATCGGGTCTGCCTACATCACCTACAAATACAAAATCACCTGTGAACATCATCACAGGATGATTGCCACTTGGAGTGTCTGTCAAAAGAAAGGAAATATGCTCGGGTGTATGGCCGGGAGTATGCATCACTTCGATGCGAAGATTACCAACCATGAATGTATCACCATCTTTGAGTCCCTCATGTGGAAATGCATATTGCCATTCGGGTCCGCCTTCATCTGATAGATACAAATTTGCACCAGTGACAGATGCCAACTCTCTTGAACCACTGAGAAAATCCGCATGAATATGCGTTTCAAGAATATGTGTGATTCGTAGTTTTTCTTGAGATGCAATTTCAAGATATACATCAATGTCGCGTTGAGGATCAATCACCATTGCGGTGCCTGATGCTTGGCAACCCACAACATAACTGGCATGTGCCAAGCCCTTTTCATAAACATGTCTGAAAAACATAATCATTCTCCTTTTGTAATTGACTTTGACACAAACCTAGGAGATTGAAATATGTTTGTCTGTGATATAATCACACATGAAGTGAATGCTGACTTTGCTGATCATTTTTGACCAATTTTTCTGGCTCAATACGAGTTTTGCCAAGCAAATTAGCAAATGCAACTTTGATCAATGCAGCTATCACAAGCGTGATGAGCGCTCGCGACATTGCTGAATATGCGAGCTTTGATATGGCTTCCTTCTTCAACAGTATTGATGAAACAGGTATTCCAATCAAAAACAAAAGTGGTATTAAACCTAATATAGACCACTCTTGATTGAATATTCCTTTACCCATCGCTTCAACCAATCTCGGTGCAATACCGAATGCGGAGAAAACCAATGCTAAACCAATCAAAATCCAATGAACCCGAATTGATTGAATTGTGGTATTGATAGAAAATAATCCCATGAGTGAAATTATTGCAAAGGGTGGAATGATCATCGTTGAAAATCCAAAGATTCCATATGCTAGCAGAAACCAGATGAGCATGAACAGAAATGCTTTTGGAAATGTACCATCATTGATGAAAAATTGTTTGATTCCGATGATCAAGCCGGCAATAAAAAAGGGAAGCAATGCAAAGTCTATGATGAGAGTTTGAAGATCCAGTCCGAAGGGAATATAATGTGCAAGTTGTATAGAATCGATTATTTGCGAGAAGAAGGGAAAATCCATTTGCCAATACCAAGAATATCCTCCCAATATTCCCAAGATGATTGAGGAAATTCCAAACCATATAATCTTTACACTTGGTAAAAAAATGATTGTTGCAATTAGTGCAATGGCAAGAAAAAATGCAATTCCCGCGAATGAAGAGAGCATGAGTATTAATACTGAAATACATAGTCCTAAACTCATGAGTAGTATTGAATACCATTGGGAGCGTTGACTGAATATCATTGAAATAAAGAATGCCGTACTCATGAGAACAAAAGTAATTCCCCAAATTTCTTGGGTTGCATGACGGGCAGTGTCATTCCACATGAGTGATCCCGCAAGAAATCCCGGAGCAAATAAGGCATGTTCGGATTTGAGAAATCTTTTGGAGATGAAATACGATGCAAATAACCCCATTGTTGCTAGCATTGCCGAAAGAAATCTGGTATTGGGAAGTGTTTGACTAGTGATATTTGTCCATGCCACCATTGCCCACATGGGTAATGGCGTATTGACGAAAGGTGATTTTCCAAAGGATAAATATGGTGCCTGATCGGCAAATGCACCCCATGAATCTGCTGTCCAAGGTGTGGTTCCGAATATGGATAATATACCCCAATGCAGAGAAAAATCTTCCTCAGCGACAGTCATGCCTGGAAGATCAATACGAAAGAAACTGAGCAGTGCGGAGATCAGTAGAAATGCAATCAGTGTATGTTGTTTGGATGTCATTCGCATTGTTCAATTGATGTTGAGGATATATCGAGGACGAGGGTTTTTCTTGCAATTTGAATTCCACCGGGTCAATTCTCGGTATTTCATAAATACCATTAAAAGCAAATGTACTGATAAATATGATGAATGAAAGCCAGCCGAGAATATGTCTAGTTATGCCGATATCTTCACCATCAACAGGTGGATGATCGAGTTTGATGAAAAATTTCGTGAAGAATGCCCAGAATAACCAACCGCTCCAACCTCCATAGATCCAAGGAGCATACACTTTGATCCATAGCAGTATGGGGAGAAAGAGCTGCTGAATCATGGTATAGATTTCATTTGGTGATTCAATTACGATTTGCTCATAAAACCAACCAAAGAATGAACCAAGTCCCAGAAATATCATCACAACCCATACAATGCGGGCAATCTTTCCTTGATTTTTCCCAAACATTGCATATGCTATATGTCCACCATCCAATTGTCCGAGAGGAAGCAGATTTAGTGATGTGACAAACATCCCGAACCAACCAACGCAAAGGAATGGATAATGATAGATTTCATTCAGTGGTGGAATATATGTGCCGGGTTCAACAAAAAGAGCAATCAATCCTTGAAAGAGAAGCATATCACCAAAATACATTCCCCAGTCCGGATACATGATTCCAAATTCTTTGTACTCAGGATGAATTGCATACAGAAAATCAATTGAAGGAAGATTCAATAAACCAAAAATGAAGATCCCTAAGCATACAATGAAGCCCGCTAGTGGACCGCTAGCTCCAATGTCAAACAAAGCTTTTCGATTTGGAATGATTGAACGGGTTTTTATATATGCACCCAATGTTCCGAAGATTGACACAAAGGGTATGGGAAGCGGAATAAAAAATGGCAGACTTGCATCAACTTTGTGAAGTCTTGCGGCGATATAATGTCCGAATTCATGTGTCAAGAGAAATGTCATCAACAAAGAGGCATATGTCCATCCATATATCCAATTTGTTATCTCGATCGGATTTTTCCCGGCCCATGCCGAACCTGCCATCATGGTTGAAGCCAATGTCAGAATAAACAAAAGAACATGTATAAACAATGATGATTTCTTTTGTCCCGCGCTTTCGCTGAGAATGGATGTAAATTTTTTTTCTTCGGATGAAGTATTCATATCAATGGGTTTCTGCCTTGCGGGCGCGAATCATCAAATCGGTGATTGCCTGCGCCGGATCTTTTTGGTGAAAAAGAATGAGATACATTTGCTCGACAATAGGCATGTCAACATGATGTTTTTGACTAAGTTCCCAAGCAGATTCGGCAGTGGTCACGCCCTCTGCAATCATGGACATCTCTTCCAAGATCATAGAGAGATGTTTTCCCTTGGCGATTTCCTCACCAACATGTCTGTTTCTGCTATGTCTGCTGGAACAAGTTACATATAAATCCCCAAGACCCGATAATCCTGCAAATGTTCTGGGATTGGCTCCCATGGCCATTCCAAGACGAGCGATTTCTTCAAGTCCACGCGTGATCAATGCTGCTTTGGTATTGTCCCCAATAGCCAAGCCATCTATGATTCCTGCGGCAATTGCTATTACATTTTTCAATGAACCGCCAATTTCCGCACCAACAGTGTCACCGGAAGTATAAACTCTGAAATACTGATTATTAAACAGTGTTTGTACATGATGTGCCAATTCTGGATTTGCGGAAGCAACCATCACAGTGGTTGGAACTTTGCGAATGGTTTCTTCTGCATGACTGGGACCCGAAAGTACCGAATAGTGCATTGAATCGCATTGATTCATGTCATGTAGAATGCCCGAAACAGTCAACAATGTGCCTCTTTCAATTCCTTTAGATCCATTGATGATGAATTTGTTTTTTAATTCAAATCCATGATCTAAAATCACTTGTCTGATGAATTGAGTCGGAACGGAAATGATGATGGTTGAGCAATCATTTATGACAGATGCATCTGTTGTGGCAATGATATCACTCGTCAATGTGACATTCGGTAAAAATCTTGCATTGGTATGCCGCTCATTGATTTCATTGGCTATAGTTTCTGAACGAGTCCATAGAATAGGTGCATGTCCATTCTCTGCCAAAATTCCTGCCATAGCCGTTCCCCAGCCACCGGCTCCTATGATGCCAATTGAATGCTTCATATTGATAACCGTATTATTTCTTGCCGAATTTTAGCAATTGGAACTTGCTGAATCTACTCTCATTTCCTTGAAATATCCTTGAGATATTTGAGCGATGAGCATAAATGACAATAAGTGAAATGAGAATGGTGAAATAGATGATGATATGATAACCCGGGATTTCAACGCTGAATACATTGTGTCTGAGAAACATCGTAAGTGGTATGGTGATCGCGGCAATCATTGAACCGAGAGAAATATAGCCGGAAAGCATCACGACCAAGACGAAAAGTCCAAATGCAATGGCAACTTCTGTCGGGGCAATCGCAAGCAAGAATCCACCACCGGTATTGATTCCTTTTCCACCTTTAAATCCAACAAAGACAGACCAAATATGTCCCCCAACGGCAAATACACCAGCAATCATCTTCATGACTGTGATATCTTGAAAAGGAGTTTGATTTGTAAAAGCCATTTCTCCATTGAAGAGCATATTTACAAGTGAAACGGCAAGTACTCCTTTCAATACATCCAATATCTGAACCAATAGCCCCCATTTCCAGCCAAGTACACGCATGGCATTGGTACTACCCATATTGCCACTGCCTTTTGTTCTGATGTCGAAACCAAAAAACATCTTGCTGATAATAACGGCACTTGGAAATGAACCCAAAAGAT
>JBIKKD010000221.1:0-3070 GCA_044360565.1 Kapaibacterium sp. (SeqCode) | reverse complement strand
GAGTCAAAGCTTGCAAAACCATAAGCATATGCTGCAAATGGAGCGCTTGAACGAATACGGAATACACCATCGCCATTCAATTGAAGGCGCTTCATTGAGTAATTCTTTCCACGAATTGGAATGGCAAATTTGAATCCTGGATTAGGGCCAAATTGCACATTTACTTTTTTCCATGTAAACTTGCCATTGACAACTGATGCAAATTCCAAATCATCTGGAATCGCTCCGTCAGGTGTATTCTCATACACAAGATTCACGAATTGACGCGTAAATGGGAGTGAGCCACCTTTTGCATTTGGAGTGGCAAATACGATTTCTTTTTGATATTGCTCAAGCGGAGTGAGAACCATTTGGAATGGATCACTCACAACATTGTCATCAGTTTGACCTGGATTATAGAGCATCACATAGATGGGCTTATCAGCTGAAATAACTTTACAAGGTGTACCACCTTGATTCACCAATGAATTCAAGTCACCATCAAAAGCACGGCGCTCGATAAATGCATCACCTTCGCCGCGTGAATTGAGCGTTAGACGCATCCAGTCTTGACCATCACGAAATACTTTTGTATCTTTTTCTTTTGCGAATACACGAATAACCGGCGCTTTTTGGCGGCCAACAATTGGGGTTACATGATATTCTTTACCCCAAGTGAATGTTGGTAATTCCATCTCATTCATAACATCACAAGCATATACGCCCGAAGGAACATTCGCGCATTGATTACCGGAAACCACGCCAATTGGCTTATTTGATTTTACCAATGAACCGGAAATATCCTGCGCATCACCTGCATCGGCAAAACAAACAACATCGCCTTTGTTCATGCTGAATGTTGCTTTTTGGCCTTTTCTCAAACCACCTGTTGTTCTAGATCCTGCTGTTCCACCCATCGTAAATGTCACTTCCGTATCATCATAAGCAGCTATAACATTTGATACTGATGGCAAATCATAAGTTGAACCAGCTGCAGTATATTGAGGATATGCAGCAACGACATATTCAGTACCAAATGCATTGACAGGAATAGCCAAAAATCCATCTGATGTGAATTGATATCTAGCAACGCCATATACAACAATCGGTGCTCTTGATTTGATTTGAAGAGCAGACTGTTGATACACTTGCTCCGGTGGAGCCAAAGCATTGATTGGTTTGGAATAAGGCAAGCCATCACCCGGATTGATACGGAATTCAATCACATCATTCGGGACAGTCACTTTGGTTAATCTGACGCCCTTTCCGGGAATTGAAATTGTCACTTCTTGTCTAACACCGGAAGCAACAAAAATTCGGAGTGAGTTGTCACCGCCCGCCACTTCTTCATAAACAGGAGGAAATGACACATAAAACTCATTACCTGCATTGGATCCCGCAAGCAATGATGGTAGCTTCTTTTTATCGATGCCACCTGCCTGGGAAGCTGTAATCACTGAGAACATCAGTAATACAAGGAGAAGCAATCTTTTCATAGGATTATATATGATAGTGAAAAATAGAAATTTTCGTTTGGGCTGGCAAAATATCAAGAAATCCTCAATTGGCAAATCTTAATTTATACACAATGACTATCAAAAATGAATAATGTAACAGTCAAATTTGTCAGTTAATTGTACAATGTTGCCTTGAACACAAAAAAACCCGAATGCCTCTAGGCAATCGGGTTTCATTGTGAATTAGCTGGAACAAAATCAGGGTCTTGTATCCCAGAACAATTTATTGGCTGTTGTTACTCCAGATGGAGTATTTGGATTATATAAACGCTCACTTATTGGATACAAGAATCTGCGAGGTGTAGCCCCAACAGCATCTTTGGGAGCTGTCAATGAAGGAATGCCGGTTCTTCTCCAGTCCGAGAAAGCTTCGGGTTGAGTGTACATGGCAATATACTTTTGCTCCATGACATGTTGCTGAGTCAATGCGCCTGAGGGCATTACTTCTGCTTTGGCTAAATAAGCTGTTACCTCGGAATCTATAACATCGGCCATTTTCATAGATGCTTTTATAGCATTGATGTATGATTGCTTTGCCTCTGCATCTTCGCTTTGACCAACTTTGATTTCAGCTCTGATGAACATCATTTCTGCATAAGTAACCATTGGGACAGGTGAACTTGAACTAGCGAAAAGTGGACCCGGTGTACAATCATCTGTAAACTTCCCATCTTTATCTACTGTGATGTAGGCATCTCTTCTTGGATCTTCAAAACCATTCATGAGTTCAACCAATTTGATACCTACAGTCATATATCCGCTTCTTTGTGACATAAACTGAGAAAGAGGATTTTCACCGGTTGGATCTTCTGCAAATGTCACCATCGCATCATCTGCATTGTCGCCGATTGCATTTGCAATGGCTGTCAGCGCAGCAGGACCATTTCCTAGTCTCCAATGATAGCGAGCTTTCAAAGCATGGGCAGCTTTGATCCATTTCGCCATATTACCACCATAAATAACATCTGAAGATGCATCAGGCTTTAATGTGCTTGTAGCAGAGCCACAATCTACGATAGCATCATCCAACATTTTTTGAATGCCTGCATAGATATCTTGCGCTTTGTCATATTTCGGCTTAAGATTGGAATTTCCACCAAGTGCCTCGCTAAAGGGTGCATCGCCCCAGACATCGACAATCTGACCATATGTTGCAGCCATCAGAACTCTTGCAATCCCACGATAATGCGGCGAATTGCTTTGAGTTGCTTTGGTTTCAACTATTTTCATGCTATTGAGAGAAGTTTGATAAATTGTTTGCCATGGATTATCGGCATCAGACTCAGTTTGTTGATATCGATTGATCACTTCATATTGGCGATCGACACCTTGGAAATGTTGCATCCAAATACCTGTGAATCTACTGAGATCACCTCCCACGACATATGCCATGGAAACTTGAGCCGATGGAAGTACAAGATTAATTGGAGCATCAACGGGATTATTGGGATCCACATTGATCGTATTGTCAACCCAGGAATCACAAGCTGAAAATGTCAGCGCTGAGAAACCCAGAATGATTGATAAAAGATATTTTTTCATAATTAATTACCTATCTAATTGATTTGCTGTGA
>JBIKKD010000222.1:0-3070 GCA_044360565.1 Kapaibacterium sp. (SeqCode) | reverse complement strand
CATGGAAATATCTTTTTCGGAGCATCTGACAATGATGCCGCATCAAGCGTAGAGAATGCACTTGCAAATGGTTTTGCTTCGGGTAAGGAGGTCATTCAGTCTTTGAATTAAGGGGATGTATGAAGAAAAATACGCGATGGGGAGTTGATGAAATCATTGGTTTGTCTTTGTTGAGTTCAATTCACGGACCACTTCTTCGGTCAATTGTTGGAAAATACTCCTCACTTGAAACCTATTGTAGATATGGTTTATCACAGTCACTGTTTTTGGGAAATGAACAATCAAGTTCAGAACATATCATTCAAATAGGAAGAAATTACAGGGAAAAGCATGAGGAAAACAATATCACAATCATCACATTTAATTGCGAACACTATCCTGAAACTCTCAAGCATATTGATTATCCTCCTCCAATTCTCTATGTAAAAGGCTCATTGAATCCATTCATTGGTTATGCAATCGTAGGAACAAGGAATCCAACTCTCTATGGACAAAGAGTGGCTGAACAATATGCTGAAGAATTTGCACGACATGGAATATGTATCATCAGTGGATTGGCGCAAGGGATTGATACGATTGCGCATCGTTCAACTCTGAATGCAAATGGTTTGACCTATGCCGTGATAGCATCAGGACATGAAATGATTAGTCCTAAATCCGCAAAGTGGCTTTCTGATGAAATTATTGAAAAAGGTGGAGCAATTATCAGCGAATATTCAATGAATGTAAAGGCAAAACCTCCTTTCTTTCCTAGAAGAAATCGTATCATAAGTGGTCTGAGTTCTGCTGTTTTGATTATTGAAAGCGGAAAATCAGGTGGATCAATGATAACAGCTCAATTTGCCTTCGATCAAAATAGAGATCTGTATGTCATTCCGGGAAGCATTTACTCTCCAATGTCCGAAGGAAATCATCAATTGCTCGTGCAACAAAAAGCAATGTTGACCCAAACTCCGCTAGATATGTTACCGGAAGTTAAAAAGTATGTCACAATACCTATGAAATGGAGTGAATGTGATTCAAATGAACATGCTATATTGCATGTATTGGGCAATGAGCCGCTTCATATAGATGAAATCATTGCATTGACTACATTTTCGATGTCCATTGTTCTTTCTACTTTATTGGCATTGGAGTGCCGGCAACTTGTGAAACAAATGACCGGCATGAATTTCATACGATTGACACATGCATTCACACTCAAATCGTAAACGCGATCATATTGATATCTGTCTTGGACCCGACATTGAACATGCTTCGAGTAGTGGATTTGATGCATTTCAATTCCTTCATGTGGCATTGCCGGAAATTGATTTTGAAGATATTGAACTTCAAGTCAATTTCTTAGGTCATGACATCAGTGCTCCACTGTTTATTTCAGGAATGACAGGGGGAATTAATGATGCAGTCAATATTAATGGTGAATTGGCTGAATTATGTTCAGATATGAATATTCCGTTTGTGCTCGGATCACAGAGATCGATGTTACATGATCTTGCATCTGATGAATCATTCACCATTGCCAGAAGAAGATCCCCAAATGGATTATTGTCCGCAAATATTGGTGCAACGGAAATTGCATGTGAAGACCATCATGACGGAATTTTGGCAATCATTGATCGTATTGAAGCAAATTTTCTTACCATTCATGCCAATCCTTTGCAAGAATTGTTTCAGCCGGAGGGTAATACTAGATTTTTCGGTGTTTTGCGAGGAATTGAAAGGATTCGTGAAAGAATGGACATCCCAATCATTGTAAAGGAAGTAGGTTCGGGTATTTCTGTGGATATCGCCATGAAATTACATGATATTGGAGTTGATGCAATTGATGTGGCTGGAAAAGGTGGAACCAGTTGGTCTGCGGTTGAAATGAAAAGAAATCAAAGTGAGTTTTCTGAATACTTCAGAGAGTGGGGAATGCCAACTTCATATTGTTTGCTATCACTTCGGGAGTATTGCGGTAAAGTTGGAATGAGTATGATGTCTTCAGGCGGAATCAGGAATACACATGATATTGCCATGTCTATTGCCATGGGAGCAAAATCAGTCGGTATGGCCAGACCTATTCTACTTGCATATCATGAGAATGGAATTCAAGCGGTTCAAGCATTATTGGAGGATCACATGAAAAATCTCAAAAGAATCATGTTTCTTACCAGTTCCAAAAACTGCAATCAATTATCAAATGCAATGTTCAGAAAAGTTTAACGAAACTGATCCTCTGTGATACCTTTATTGACTATGATATTGGAATAAGAGATTTGTGCGCTCCCTTTTGTATTCTTCTTCTCACCACCCTTCTTCTTTTCGGCTAGTAAATCACCTGTCATGGATTTAGGGAGCGAAAAAGCGGGGACATCAAATGACATAAAAATTGAGGATGGCAGAGCATATCGTTCAAATTGCTTCTCATAATTCATGTCCATGATGATAGTTCCACCTTTGGTCACAGCAGACATCTTGCCAATCAATTCTTTCTTAGAGTCGATCCATACTGTTGCGACAATGATCTGACCTGTATCAGCAATGGGAATAACCTTTTTTACTTTATACACTATTCCTTTGATATTCTCATCAGGTAGATCAACGCTTGTGAATGGGGATTCCAATAAAGCCGCAAATGGTAAACCTGCGCCTTGTTTGGGAAGCATTGAAAAACCTTCGGACTTGACTTTAAGCCTACCAGGAGCTTTGTAGAGTATCGTGGCTTCAGAAGGTTTGGCTTTTAAAAATTCAACATTTAGAGTGATAACTGCCTCTGCTCTGAAATCCTTGATTGTACGAACTTTGTCTCTGACTTTTAACAATAAAGCATCATTTGCAAAAAGTGGGGAAGTAAGCAAGAAAGAAAATGCGATGATAATCAAATGCATGTTGGATATACCTTGTTGATGATGCGCCTTTAACACACTGAAAAGACTTATCGTTCCCTATCAAACCTCTACATAATTCATGTCTTTACCGAATGTCTCTTCCAAGGGTAATACTGATATGATGGCAATTGCAGTACAGGCAAGTCCTACGCAAAGTGCGGCATATTTCATACCTATCATTGGTATGAGAGCTGCAA
>JBIKKD010000220.1:0-3075 GCA_044360565.1 Kapaibacterium sp. (SeqCode) | reverse complement strand
GACATCTTGCTTCTTATTCATCATCTCGAGTTGTATCACAATTTGGTGCCCGATTAAAAGAATCTCCTGCTGAACTCCATGATTCCATCATTGTAAAGTTTGCATGAAATCAATCTATCTACATATATTTTTAGTATTCATATTCTCATTGAATTTACATTCTCAGTCCGGTTCAAGTTTGAAAGATTTCCAAAAGAAATTATCAGATTATTATGATCAGGAATTGATTGCTGATGTCATTTCTGAAATCGGCGATGAACAAGCGAAAGTATGGAGTTGGGATATTGGAGATTATTCACTGGATGATCACAATGATGTAGCATTTGTGGTGCGATTTCCGAAAGAGAAAGTCAAAGCATGTTCTGTGTATTTCTTTATCGATATCAATGGCACACTTACTCTGGTTCACAAGCAAGCAAGAGCATTCATTGAGTCACCGCTTGAAGTTGGGGTTGCCATCAAAAATGGTGGATGTCATGTAACTTCCAAGAATGAACAATTCAATTGGAATATAACAGGATATCAATTCAGACAAGGCGTTTTCTATGAAAGTGATCTATTTTCCACTTCTAGAAATGCAGGACAAACCCTTGAGATACATCGTGATCATATACAGAGAAGGAATAAAACACATGTATTTTCTACCAGAACAGAGGAAACTTCATACTATCATCACTATCATGATATTCCTGTGTATTCTTCCGACATCACAATCCCATATGGATACCATAAGCCTATTATTATAGATGCTCCTGAAGATGTGATCAAAGGTGCATTCTATTGGAAAGGTCCCCAAGATGCATCCATGATCATAGAAAAAAGTGTGTATGACAATTCAAATTGGAAATTGGAATTGCTGATTATTGATGACACATTGATACAATCACGATGTGACACATGCTTGCAAGACAAAATCAACATTTATGGATCTGATATCAAACCGAGTTTTAGTAAGTCCATTGGCAAGGACACAAACAAACCTGGATCTATAAAATTGATCGAGTTGATTCCAAATGTTGAGATTCCACATCTGAGCCAAATGAAAGTATCAGGTATGAATACCTCGCTACCTATTGAATTCCATCGAGAATCCAATGGATATCATATCAAAGCGATGATTCCTTTTTCGGCATTACCAATGTTTGATTTCAATCTCTTATCAAATGAAAAGGTTAGCATCGGTTGCACAATTGAACTAATTGATGTGGATAATCCATTCAGACCGGAAGAACAAACAAGAATTGTGGATTCAGATTTTGAATATGGTAATTCCGCTTCACTTGGTGTATTGACATTCTATCCCGTTAATACCTATGATGGTATAATTCACCGTCAATTTTCTAAACAATTTGTTCAAACATTACAACAATTGGGATTCTGAAGATGAGTATTCTTCCAATTTATGTGTATGATCATTCCATCCTCAAGCATAAAGCTGATATAATCGAACATTTGAATGATGATATTCGTACTTTTATTGATGATATGAAAGAGACCATGCTGAATGCAGAAGGAATAGGTCTTGCTGCAAATCAGGTTGGTTCACCTTTGTCAATTACAATCATCGACATTTCACCCGTGGAAGGCTGTGAATCAATCAAACCTTTGACAATGATCAATCCAAAGATTACGCATTATTCTGATGAAGAAACTGATTATGAAGAAGGTTGCCTGAGTTTGCCCAATCTTCGTGAACTCGTTATTCGTCCTGAAGCCATACAAGTTTCATTCATGGATGAACATGAAAAGTTGCATACAATGGAAGCCGATGGACTTCTTGCAAGAGTGATGCAACATGAAATAGATCATTTGAATGGAATCTATTTCACAGATCGATTGACCCAACTCAAAAGAACGCTTCTGCAAAGTAAATTACGCAGAATCAGCAAAGGTGAATCCACAGCCGATTATGACATAGTCTTACCCGATGGCTCAAAGATCACAATGGAGAAATCATAATGAAGGTATTGGTTACAGGCGCAACGGGATTCATAGGAAGTCATGTAGTTGACACATTGCAAAATGCCAATGCTGATATCATCTGCATAGCGCGTCCAACCAGTGATTTGCGTTGGCTGAAGAATAAAGATGTCACAATCATCAATGCTTCATTGGACAATCCTGAATCATTGAAACCTGCTGTTGAAGGTGTTGACATGATCATTCATGTAGCTGGATTGACAGCCGCAAGAAATGATGAGGAATTTTTGAGAGGAAATAGAGACTCAACAAGAAATCTTTTGGAACTTGCATCAAAATATGCACCAAATCTGCAAAGATTTCTACATGTGAGTTCACAGACAGTGACCGGACCATCGCCATCAATAATTGAACCTGTCCATGAGGATTCACCACTTTACCCCATAACCGCATATGGTAGATCAAAGAAGGCAGCCGAGGAAGTTGTAAGAGAATATTCTCAACGATTCCCGACAACCATTGTTAGACCACCCGCTGTATATGGAGAGAGAGACACAGCTATTCTGACTTTCTTTCAATCTGTTTCAAAGGGCGTGGTTCCTCTCATCGGTTTTGATGAAAAGAAAGTAAGTCTCATCCATGGTGTTGATTTAGCCAGAGGAATTGTAGAATCGGCATATAGTCCCAATACCATTGGAGAAACATATTTCATTTCAAGTGAAGAATTCTATACTTGGAAACAGATAGCAGAAATAACAAAGAATGCATTTGGAAAATCTTTTGTGTTACCAATTCGCGTTCCTCATGCAACTGTCATGATGCTAGCAGGCTTATCTCAGATATTTGGCAAGTTTTCATCAAAACCTCCAGTATTGAACTATGAAAAAGGAAAAGATCTCATCCAACCATATTGGATTTGCTCAGTCGAGAAGGCAAAAAGAGATTTTGGATGGAAACAAGAAATCTCAATTGAAGAAGGCATCAAAAGAACAGTTGAGTGGTATAAAGAGCATAAATGGATATGATTTTGGAAAAAGCGATTGGCATACTTGGAATAATTCTTATTCTCTTTCTCTGTTGGTTACTTTCAGAGAATAAGAAGGCATTTCCTTGGAGAATGGTCATCATTGGATTATCACTTCAAGTAGTCATAGC
>JBIKKD010000219.1:0-3085 GCA_044360565.1 Kapaibacterium sp. (SeqCode) | reverse complement strand
AAATTTCGGAAAAAACCTATCTTTGTGTTCCCTCATTTGCGGAAGTGGCGAAATGGCAGACGCACCATCTTGAGGGGGTGGCGCCTTCACTGGCGTACGGGTTCAAGTCCCGTCTTCCGCACATAAAGAGCTCCAATCCTTGATTGGGGCTTTTTTATTTTCCTTTTGAAACGCTCATTGCAGTGATGCCTGCAGTCATAAAGCATAAAGATGATACCCCGAAATATGCCATAAGAAGCCAGTTCATGGGGATTTCCATGATCCAAGGGAATGAAGTGGAATAGTGCATTCGTAGGAGTTGAGAGATTCCCGAACCGGATAGAATTCCGAGTGTACAAGCAGTGATGGCAAAAAGTAGATGTGGTATTGCAATGAATCCTCTTCCGGCACCGAGTGTTTGGAGTATGAACCACTCTGTTGGACTCTGAAGTAATTCTGCCCGAAAGACATATGATAGAAAACCCAAAGAAAGAATAAAAATACCTGTTGCACCGGCGAGTCCGAGGGTAAGTACCATCGAGCTACGGGCAAAAACTGCTCCTACGGCTTGGGCATTAAAGACAGTCTGTTCCACAATTTCTTTCTGTTTTAGGTCCGCCAATATGAAACTTACCGTCTGATGATCGCAAAAGTCGGGTTTGAGTGCAAAGGAAATTGACCATTGAAATGGACTTTCAGCAAATAATGCATCCGTATCTTCACCCAATTCTTTTTCAAACTCAATGGTTGCAAGGGTAGGAGAGATCACTTTCACATGTTGAATCTGTTGATACTCTCTCAGGGATTGAGCCAGAGAGAAAATCCGAGATGTATCCATATCTTTTCTGATCATCACGGAAAGTTCAAGATTTGATGCCAATCTGTCCTGTTCTTTGGTGAGTCCGAAATATGCTGTGACTGCCCAAATAGTTGTCAGGGAAAGAATGATGGAAATCACCAGAATGCGCAGAAAAGGGAGCGCTCTTCTGCGAATCAAAGTGCCTGCTCTATGAAAATAATATTCACTGCTCATGATCTTTTTTCAAGCCCATTCAAATGAATTTCGAATTCTTTGCATATCATATCCCGCTCCAATCGCCGCGATAAGTTTAATTCTGGCCTTTTGACCATTCAAATAGTCAGCAAAAATGATGCCCGCATCATATAAATGTTTCCCTGCACCTTCATACGCATAAATATGTTCGATTCTGCCTACAGGACATCGAGAAGTCAATACAGTCGGAATACCTTGTTCAACTGCTTTTTTGAGTGCATAAAATACAGGGGGTGGAACATTTCCCACGCCAAATGCTTCAATGACAATCCCGGAAACACCATGCTTCAAGGCGCATTCAATGAGCATTGCATCCATTCCTGCATAACATTTGAGAAGCGGAATATTGCCCTGTAACTGTTTCACATCAAAAAATTCTCTTCGAACAGGCTTGCGATACATCATCACCGTGCCATTGACAAGTCGACCAATGGGACCAAAATCAAAACTAGCGAAAGTATTGAGTTGATTGGTATCTGTTTTTGTGGCCTCAGAAGCAGCATTGATGGTATCTCCTAAACATAATAATACGCCAAAACCAATTGCTTCTTTACTGCCGGCAAGAATCAAGGCATCGCGAAGATTGCGTGGACCATCCCAATCCGGCTCGCTGGAATTACGCATCGCGCCGATCACGATGATGGGTTTTTCTGTTTGAACCGTACAGTCGAGAAAATATGCGGTTTCTTCCAAAGTATCGGTTCCATGTGTTACAATGATTCCGTCGATATCCTCTCTTTGAACATAGTTTTTAATTTGCTTGGACAGAGAAAACATGATATCGGGTGTCATGTGAGGACCCGGCAATTGACCAAACTCAATCACTTCAAAGTCTGCCAAATCATGTATATCACTAATGGTATCAATGATTTGTGTGGCGGATAGTGCAGGTACTATACCCCCAAAGCCTTCATCCACTCGCATGGAGATTGTTCCACCCGTAAAAAAAATGGCAATTCTAGGTTTCATAAGGGAAAAGGAAGAAAATTCAGATTAAACTGCTTCAAAAATACAAATACCATGTCTTTATTCTCATTTTAGCCATATTTCACTAACTTGCGATGGGGTAGATTCAATGGAACCTGAAACAAAGGGCTTTCTGTTGTGTCATACTAATACAACACATTCGCAGCACAATCATGCATTCAATCAATTCTCGTTTATTTGGCATCATGTTTTTTTTGCTGGGCATTTTTGCCTTCCAAGAAATGAATGCTCAGGAAAAAGACAGCAGGGGAAAAGACTTCTGGTTTACATTTATTCCGAATTTACATGTCAATAGTCCTACAACAGATTCACTCTATATTTATATAGCAGCATCAGAACCCACAAGTGGTCGACTTCGCTATAAAGGTAGAAATGGCAATTGGCAGAATATTGATTTTGCGATAACTGATCCGGCTATTGTATTTACTCATAGAGTTCATTGGTTGCAGTATGAATTGCAAGGGGTTAATCCTTCAGGTGGTCAAGCATCATCAAATGATCAAGAGCAGAGAGTTGCAGAAAATGTATTTCATGTGACTGCAGACAAAGAAGTAAGTGTATATGCACTCAATCAAGGATCAACTACAAGTGATGCTTTCTTGGTACTTCCAACAGATGCTCTTGGAGAAGATTATTATGTATTGACCTATAATTCCGACAGACAAGGAAGTGGTATAATTCCAAGTAATTCTTCTACTCCTTCTGAGTTTGCGATTGTTGCTACTGAGGATGGAACCGATATTACAATCAATCCCTCTGCTCCAACAGCAAGAAATGGAAATAGAAATACAATTTTGGCTCGATTGGATCAAGGGCAATCTCTTTTGGTGCAAGCAGATCTATCTGCAGGTGATGGATCAGGTGATTTGACGGGTTCAAGAATTCAGGCAAATAAGTCAATAGCTGTATTCGCTGGACAACAAAGAGCAAGAATACCCATCAAGAATATTGAATTGATTTCAAGAGATCATATTGTCGAGCAATTGCCAAGTGTTGATACTTGGGGAAGAACTGCAATTGTTGTTCCTTTCCCCAAGCCATATAATGCAACCAATTTATCGCAAG
>JBIKKD010000218.1:0-3097 GCA_044360565.1 Kapaibacterium sp. (SeqCode) | reverse complement strand
CAAATTGAGAAAGATATCTCTCATGAATGAAAGTGAAGATGAAAACTCAGGTGCAATCCACCCAAGAAATACCCCAAAGACAAGACCAAACATTATTTGCTTGGTTAATGAGATATGCCACCAAGGTTTATTGACATGTTGTTCATGCATAAATACAGCATCCAAAAGTGAGGATTAATCATTCCAATCGGCAATAAAGACATTCGTATCGCCTGACTTTTTATTCAGTCGATTTGAACAAAAGACCAGTTTTTTTCCATCGGATGTGAACATCGGGAACCCATCAAATTCGCCTGAATATGTAATGCGTTCAAGTCCTGTTCCATCAATATTGATCAGAAACAAATCAAAATTTCTGCCTTTTGCATCTTCCATGTTTGAGCAAAATATGATGCGTTTTCCATCAGGGTGCATGAAAGGAGCAAAATTCGCGGCTCCATTATTTGTAACCCGAACAATGTTGGAACCATCAATATCCATGACATAGATATCAAGTTTTGAGGGTCTTACGAGATTTTCACGCACAAGTGCAGTGTGTTTTTCAAGATCTTGTCCTATCGGCCTTGAAGCTCTGAATACAATCTTCTTGCCATCAGGACTAAAGAAAGCTCCGCCATCATAGCCGGGTGTATGTGTGATTCTTCGAATATTGGTTCCATCCACATTGCAGGTAAACAGTTCAATATCATCGTCGATGATTGCAGTATAGACTATGGACTTGCCATCAGGAGAAACTGTTGCCTCTGCATCATAATTATTTCCCTTGATGATTGTTGACAGAATCTTTCCTGTTGCAGTATCAGCTCGAACGATATCATATGTTGGATATAGTGGCCACACATAACCTTTGGAAAAATCAGGAGGTGGAGGACAGATTGGATCATTATATGCAGTCGTGGCATAAATGATTGAGCCATCAGGAAGGAAATATGAGCAAGTTGTTCTGCCTTGACCATTGGAAACCCTTTTCATGTGATTACCTGTGATATCCATCACATAGATTTGATCACATGATTCATCAGGACCTCTTCTTTGAAAGACCAGAGAAGCATTATCAGAGGAAAGATATGCCTCGGCATTTTCCCCTTCAAATGTGAGCATTCGAATATTTTTCAGGCGTTTTTCTTGCGGAAGATATTCATTCTCATTGAGTGGTCTTCCCTGACCATTCAATTCGATTTGCATGAAGAGTATAAGGACAAGTATCAATATCATTTTCAACTGAAATAATGTTAGAAAAATCAGCACAAAGATACACTTATCACAAGGAAACGACAATCAGTATTCCCTTTCTCTGATGTCCTAAATTCTGTAATTTGAGCCATGATTTATATAATCCAAAGATATTTCCTGCATATCACAATTGTGATTTCCACTATTCTTTCCTGCATGGGATGCATGGACAGCAGAGTAATATCGTCGGATGAATTACCGGGAAGCCAATTAAGGGGGTCTGTACGACTTCTTTCGGAAGATAATTCATTTGCCATAAACAAGAATTTGGTACTCGTCAAACTTGAAGGCACCGGATTTGAGACTTTAACTGATACAGCCGGTAGATGGACTTTAAATCTTATACCCAAAGGCACTTATACCATATTGTATTCCAAGCCGGGTTATTCAAATGTCAAACGATTTTCAGTGCGCTCCGATGGAGCAATGCCCGTCATAGTCAATCCAATTACCTTAGTTCAAATTCCACCATTTACAGTTGATTCAATTTCACTTGAGATTGAGAGTGACAGCTTGAAAATTCGCTGTAGAATCAATCAAATTTCAGAGATTCAGCGAAGAGTTATCCTCTATATTGATTCCAATGTAATTGATCCCTTACAACGCAATCGATATGTGTTCACTGATATTGGATTAATCATTGAACCCGGAAATTCAATCGGAAGTATTAGAATTCCATTATCACGCTTTTATAATTCAGGTTTTGTATCTGGTAAGATCATCCAATTCGCCGGCTTTCCAATCTTGCGATTTGAAGCAACTGCGGATGAATCGTATTTCGCAATTGACCCAATAACAAAAAAAACAATTTTCTGGAATGTGAATACAATTGGGGCTAATGCTCAATTTACATTACCATAGAAACAAATTCCCAAAAGAGTTGTCTCTGCATATACCATGAATAATTTTGCTATACATATATCAAGAAATACCGGGAAACTGATTGCCGGCATAATCGGCATGCTCCTCAGTTTTCATTCTAATGCTCATGGCATACAATCGAATATCATGCAAACTCAATCCATGAATATTCGCCTTAAACCATTCAAAACACTAGACGATCTACAGATACAACTGTCTCAATCAACCCTTCCCATTCTGTCCGCATCCACATTCAATCATATACTTCCGCTACCGCTACGCATTCCATATACAAGTGACCATTCCACCAGATTGCAGATTAAACCTGCTCACGAGAGATTGTCTCGTACATTTACCATGAGTATTCCTGATGGAATTTCAATATCAGCTGCATTGAAAGTTCTCAAAAATCAAACTGATATTATTGAAATAGCGGAACCAAGATTTATAGAGCAACCATTATTCAGGCCAGATGATACTTATTTGGTTCAGCAAAATTTTCTGAATACAATTAAAGCATTTGAAGCCTGGGATATCTATGCTGGAGACTCATCCATTGTCATAGGCATCATTGACAATGGTTTTCTTCAAAGTCACGAAGATTTGAAGGACAATATTGCTTTTAATTATGCGGAACTCGAAAATAATGGCATTGATGATGATCAAAATGGTTTCATGGATGATCATCGAGGTGTGAACCTTGCATGGCCAAATGATGGTACACCTGCCGGTAGTACTTTTCTTGATTATGATGGACACGGTACAACTGTCGCAGGAGTGGCTTCGGCAACTTGGAACAATGCAAAGGGTATTGCAGGAGTAGGCGCCAAATGCAGATTCTTTCCGATCAAGGCCGGTAAAGAAGGTTCTGACAGAGTTGAATATGGATATGAAGGAATTCTCTATGGAATCATGCGTGGCTTCCCTGTTTTGAATTGCAGTTGGGGATCAGCCAATTCCTATTCGGAAATCAATCAAAGCATCATTGATTTTGCAGTAGAAA